>NZ_JBNJOH010000025.1:0-59856 GCF_050113735.1 Vibrio sp. TRT 2004
AATTCGTGCGCCATCAAATGGATAAGTTCAACGGTTTTATACCCCACGCCATGCCCTATTGAATCGTTTATGAGTGGCTCAAAGGTTACCTAGCTTGCGCTTTTATATCCATAGTTCAGATATAAAATCAATTGAATAGATGTCACATGTGTCGCAATTAAACTTCCTTTGTATCAATACTTTATAAAAAATGACACGTACACTGCTCGGTTAATCTGTTCTACGTTTTTCATCATAAAAATCATATCGACTTGTAGGGGCTTTTACGCTTCATTGGTAGTTGAGTCGGAAATTACCTTTATGATAACGCTTGCCTTTCTTTGCTCATATTGCACAATACCCGCCCTTAACCACTAAATTTGTCAACGCTAGTCCTGAAGTCATGCTGCTGATTATCGATAATTACGACTCTTTTACTTACAACCTTTACCAGTACTTCTGTGAACTGGGTGCAGAGGTTAAAGTTGTGCGCAATGATGAAATCACCCTTGATGAAATTGAAGCCTTAGCCCCGACTCATTTGGTTATATCTCCAGGGCCTTGTACTCCCAATGAGGCGGGTATCTCTTTAGATGCGATCAAACACTTTTCAACCAAGCTACCGATTCTAGGTGTTTGCTTGGGGCATCAGGCGATTGCGCAAGTGTTTGGTGGTGAAGTTGTGCGAGCGCGTCAGGTGATGCATGGTAAAACCTCGCCAATTCGCCATAATGATCGCAGTGTCTTTGCTGGCTTGAATAATCCGCTGACGGTCACTCGATACCATTCATTGGTGGTGAAAAACGGAACGTTACCTGACTGTTTTGAGCTGACCGCTTGGACCGAGTTCGAAGACGGTTCAATGGATGAGATCATGGGTTACCAGCACAAGTCTTTACCGATTGATGCAGTTCAGTTTCACCCTGAGTCGATTAAAACGGAGCAGGGACACCAGATCTTGGCTAACTTTCTCGCTCGAAAACCGATTTAAACGCTCTATTTCTCTTTATCTTATCCAGACAAAGCCGGACTTAGATCACTTTTCTTAACATTTCTTTCATATTTCCCATCGCGAATATTATGTGAAAAAGTATGCGTGATCTTTACCTCGCCTACGTTAGACCCCTTATCCGAACTATGATTAACCATAGCTTATCGCACCTATAAGAATATATTGCTTCATAAAAGTCGCAGCGTGATGCATAAATACTCAGAGGTGATGAGTATTGGGCTCCGTATCGGGTGCTAAAAAGAATAAATCACTATTGAAATGGTTAATTAAATGTAAATACAATGCCGTGATTGCTTAATGGCAAAACAATATCTTATTTCATTGATTGGAAGTAAGGACACCATATTCGCTATGCATGCGGTATCTAGAGGGAATGTGCAATGACTGAACAAAATAAAGTAGAACGCGGTTTGTTTGATGAGGTAATGGTACCTTGTTATAACCCAATGGAAATGATTCCAGTCAAAGGCGAGGGTGCTCGAGTTTGGGATCAGCAAGGCACAGAATATATCGACTTTGCGGGTGGTATTGCCGTGAGCTGCTTAGGTCATTGTCACCCAGCGATGGTCAATGCACTGACTGATCAAGCTCAGAAGATTTGGCACTTAAGTAATGTTATGACTAATGAGCCAGCTCTGCGTTTAGCGAAAAAGCTAACAGAGGTGAGCTTTGCGGAAAAAGTATTCTTCGCGAACTCTGGCGCAGAAGCCAACGAAGCAGCTCTGAAGCTTGCCCGTCGTTACGCAGCAGATAAGTTTGGTCCAGAAAAATCAGAAATTATCGCCTTCAAACAAGGCTTCCACGGTCGTACATTCTTTACGGTAACTGTGGGTGGTCAAGCGGCATACTCGGACGGTTTTGGTCCTAAACCAGGCGATGTTACACACCTACCATACAATGATGTAGAAGCTCTACGTGAGCATATCTCAGATCGTACGTGTGCAATCATGATGGAGCCACTGCAAGGCGAAGGTGGCATCATCTCTCCAACCGATGAATTTGTTCAAACGGTTCGTGAATTGTGTGATAAACACAATGCTCTACTTATTTTCGATGAAGTACAAACAGGTAATGGCCGTACCGGTCATTTCTACGCATACCAAGGTCTAGGCGTAACGCCAGATATCCTGAGCACAGCGAAGTCGCTTGGTGGCGGTTTCCCTATCGGTGCAATGCTAACGACGACAGAGCTAGCTCAACATCTGAAAGTGGGTACTCATGGTTCTACATATGGCGGTAACCCATTAGCGTGTGCAGTTGCTGAAGCCGTCGTGGATGTGGTGAGCGCACCAGAAACATTAGCGGGTGTTGCAGAGCGTGAAGTTTTGTTCCGTGAAGGACTAGCGAAACTGAACGACAAGTACAACATGTTCTCTGAAGTTCGTGGTAAAGGTCTGCTGCTTGGTGCGGCATTGAATGATGAATGGCAAGGTCGTGCTCGTGACGTACTTGTTGCGGCGGGCAAAGAAGGTCTAATGGTGCTGGTAGCAGGAACAAACGTTGTTCGCTTCACCCCATCACTAGTCATCACTAAAGAAGAAATCAAGGAAGGACTGGCGCGACTAGATAAAGCTCTAGCGACGTTAGTTAAATAAGAATAAAAGCGTCGAGTTACGAGTAGCGAGATAGCGGTTTCTAGTCTCGTTACTCGCTACTTTTCGACTCGAAACTTAAGTTACTTGCATCAGGAGGGAGTATCGATGCTGGTTGTTCGCCCTATCGCAATGTCGGACTACGATGCGCTGCACACGTGCGCAGTGGAATCTGGTCACGGATTCACATCTCTACCAATTAACGAAGAACTGTTAAAAAACCGAATTACTCATTCAGAGTACAGCTTTACTAAGCCTGACGTAACCTCACCGGGTGACGAAGGTTATCTAATGGTTGGCTTTGATAGTGAGACTGGCGAAGTTGCTGGTTGTACAGGTATCGAAGCGTCCATCGGTTGGGATGTTCCTTTTTACTCATACCATATTAGTACCATCGTTCACGCATCAGCTAAGCTAGGCGTAAACAACGTCGTGAAGCTGCTGACATTTGGTAACAACTACACGGGTTGTAGCGAGATCTGTACTCTGTTCTTACGCCCAGACTTCCGTCGTGGTTTGAATGGTCGTTTAATGTCTAAATGTCGTTTTTTAATGATGGCTGAGCATCCACACCGTTTCTCGAAAACGGTATTTGCTGAAATGCGCGGCGTCTCAGATGCAGAAGGCAACTCACCATTCTGGCAATGGCTACAAGAACATTTCTTCTCCATTGACTTCACAATGGCGGACTACCTTACAGGTATAGGTAAGAAAGGCTTTATCGCTGACCTTATGCCTAAGCTACCAATCTACATCAACTTGCTAAGCAAAGAAGCACAGGCAGTGATTGGTCAAGTACACGAAAATACCAAACCCGCTTTACGCTTATTAGAGAAAGAGGGCTTTACTTGCCGTAACTACGTCGACATCTTCGATGGCGGCCCGACGGTAGAGTGTGATGTGCGCAATATTGAATCGGTGCGCCACTCTTTCCGAGCCAAAGTGACGATCGCGGAACATTCAAGTTCTCAAGACTACTTAATCTCAAACACTTCGTTTGAAGATTTCCGCGCGACGGCAACGAAAGCCGCTTATGACCAAGCTTCAGAGACAGTTATTCTTTCTCCAGAAGTGGCGCACGCGCTGAGAGTTGGTGAAGGCGAATTCGTTCGCATGTTGGCTCAGTAATAGAGCCAGATATTACGCAGAATCTGAAGGAACATATTATGACACATTGGATTGCCGGAGAGTGGGTAGCAGGTCTGGGTGAGTCAATGAACTCAACCAGCCCTTACAACAACGAAGTAATCTGGCAGGGCGAGAGTGCAACGCCAGAGCAAGTTGAACAGGCGGTTTCTGCCGCGCGTAATGCATTTGTTGGCTGGAAAAAACTAAGTTTTGAAGAACGTGAAGCCTTCGTACTCGCTTTTGCCGAAAAGGTAAAAGAGAACAGCGAAGAAATCGCGCAGATTATCGCGAAAGAAACGGGTAAACCGATTTGGGAAACTCGTACTGAAGCAGCAGCAATGGCTGGCAAGATCGCAATTTCGATCCGTGCTTATCATGAGCGTACTGGCGAAGCACAGCGTGAAGCTGCGGGTAACCAAATTGTTTTGCGTCACCGTCCACTAGGCGTGATGGCTGTGTTTGGGCCATACAACTTCCCAGGTCATCTACCAAATGGTCACATCGTTCCTGCATTGCTTGCAGGTAATACCGTTGTATTCAAACCTTCTGAGCAGACGCCATTTACGGGTGAATTTGCCATGAAGCTGTGGGATCAGGTTGGCTTGCCAAAAGGTGTCATCAACCTTGTCCAAGGCGCGAAAGAGACAGGTATCGCTCTAGCCAATTCTAAAGGTCTAGATGGCGTTCTCTTTACGGGTAGTGCCAATACTGGTCACATCCTTCACCGTCAGTTCGCAGGTCAGCCGGGCAAAATGCTGGCTCTAGAGATGGGGGGTAACAACCCTATGGTGATCTCTGAAAATTACGGTGATCTGGACGCAACGGTTTATACCATTATTCAATCTGCATTCATTAGTGCTGGCCAGCGTTGTACATGTGCTCGTCGCCTATATGTTCCTGTTGGTGAGAAGGGTGATCTATTGGTCAATAAGCTTGTACAAGCGACCAATAAGATTCGCGTCGATCAGCCATTCGCAGAACCTGCACCATTCATGGGGCCGCAGATTTCTAAAGCAGCGGCAGACTTTATCCTTGCTGCACAGGCAAACTTGCAAACACTGGGTGGTGTCAGTTTGGTTGAAGCGAAAGCGGGTGAAGCCGCCTTTGTTACTCCGGGTATTATTGACGTTACTGCGATTGCACAGCTACCTGATGAAGAGTACTTTGGCCCTCTGCTACAGGTCGTACGCTACCAAGGTCTGGAAAAAGCGGTTGAACTTGCCAACGACACACGCTTTGGGTTATCTGCTGGCCTAGTATCGACAGACGATAGCGAGTGGAACTACTTTGTTGACCATATTCGTGCAGGCATTGTTAACCGTAACCGTCAGCTCACTGGAGCAAGTGGTGATGCACCGTTCGGTGGCCCAGGCGCTTCTGGCAACCTAAGGCCAAGTGCTTACTATGCAGCGGATTACTGTGCGTACCCAATGGCTTCGATGGAAGGTGGCGAGACACTTCTTCCTGAAACATTAAGCCCAGGTGTTGAACTGTAGAGCGTGAAGTTCGCTTAGATATTTCCCTTTTTGCCTCCCTGAGCCAGGAGGCATTTTTGAACGTAAACAACCCCTATACAAGGAGGCGTTATGACGCCAGATGTTTTATTCCAGCAGTTATGGAATGACTATATTCAACGCTTGTGTCCCTCTGCTGAAAAAGTACACCAACTTCTGCAAGAAGACGAAGCATTGATCAATGACCATATTGCATTACGTACTTTCAACGTTGAGCCGTTAGGTATCGCGACTCTAGCACAACCTTTTCTAGATGCTGGCTACAAGCCGTGTGGCGATTACGTTTTTGAAAGCAAAAAGCTCGCGGCGAAACATTTTGAACATCCCGATCCAAAACAGCCAAAAGTATTTATCAGTGAACTAAAAGTTGATGAGTGTTCTAGTGAACTTCAAGCGATTGTTACCAAGCTAGTAGAGCAAGTAGACAGCGATAAGCTAAAAGGTCATGAGTTCTTGTACGGTGGCCGACTATGGGATATTAGTCATGCGGATTACCAGACGCTGGCTAAAGAAAGCGAATACGCGGCTTGGTTAGGGGCACATGGCTACGGAGCAAACCACTTTACCGTAAGTGTGAACCAGCTTAATGCTTTTGATGAAGTGAAAGGTGTGAATGATCATCTGCGCTCTGCCGGCTTTACTATCAATGAGTTTGGTGGTGAAGTAAAAGGCACGCCAGAAGTGTTGCTTGAGCAATCTTCAACAATGGCTGATAAAGTGCCGGTTCAGTTTACTGAAGGTAGTGAAATCATCCCTGGAGGCTTCTACGAGTTTGCTAAACGTTACCCAATGCCTAATGGTGAGCTTTACCCAGGATTTGTGGCAGCGTCTGCTGACAAGATCTTCGAAAGCACTAACGGGTAAAGAGCAGAAGCGAGAGTCGAGACCGGACTTCGTCCTGCGAGCATTTAGAACGGGCTGCGCCCTTCGAGAACACTGTGTTCCGAGATGGGGCTTCAAAAGATAGTGGCGGGTAGAAGTTGATAACAGCTTTGTGGTTAAAGGTGTTGACGAAACTAGTCCTCAATAAGCCATAATTTTCTCGATTCTCGAAAATAAAAAGCCACCAATGTTTCCATTGGTGGCTTTTATAATTTAGTGCCTAATCGAAATTAACGAGTACCGTAAACAACGATTGTTTTACCGTGTGCAGAAATTAGGTTCTGCTCTTCAAGCATCTTCAAGATACGGCCAACTGTTTCGCGAGAACAGCCAACGATTTGACCAATCTCTTGGCGAGTGATCTTGATTTGCATGCCATCTGGGTGAGTCATTGCATCAGGTTGCTTCGCTAGGTTTAGTAGCGTTTGAGCAATACGACCCGTTACGTCTAGGAATGCTAGGTCGCCCACTTTTTGGCTCGTCACTTGTAGACGACTTGCCATCTGCGCTGAAAGGCGCATTAAGATATCTGGGTTCACTTGGATAAGCTGACGGAACTTCTTGAATGAGATTTCCGCAACTTCACAAGGAGATTTTGCTCGAACCCATGCGGTACGCTCTTGGTCTTCTTCGAATAGACCAAGTTCACCGATGAAGTCACCTTGGTTTAGGTAAGAAAGGATCATCTCCTTACCTTCTTCGTCTTTGATAAGAACCGCAACAGAACCTTTAACAATGTAGTACAAAGTTTCCGCTTTCTCGCCCGCGTGAATTAGCGTGCTTTTTGAAGGGTACTTATGAATATGACAATGTGAAAGGAACCACTCTAATGTTGGGTCGGTTTGAGGTTTACCTAGAACCATAATATCTCACTTCCTCTGCAGGGTACGCTTGCCGCTTTCCATGTTTAAGCTAAGCCTTAATTAAGACCTACTAGGATAAGAGCACTTTATAAATGCTGCAAGCCAACTTATGTGTCGGTTACAAATAGTATCCTTTTTCTGGCATGATTTCTTGATTTTAATCGGGTACAACAGGCTTTTTGGTACGCAAAACTGTGCACATGATCACGGTATGAAAAGTAATCGTGTTCTAGTTGTGAGCCTTAACCGATTTTGCCCGTTTCTATCAATTGTTGCAGGATAGGGCGAACAATTAATTCCATCGCAAAACTCATTTTTCCGCCTGGTACAACAATGGTGTTGTGGCGTGACATAAACGAACCATCAATCATAGCCAGTAGGTATGGGAAATCGACATTCTTGATACCACGAAGTCGAATGACGACGAAACTTTCGTCCAAACTCGGTATCCCTTTCGCATTTAAAGGGTTTGATGTATCAACGGTCGGAACGCGCTGAAAGTTGATATGAGTTCGGGAAAACTGTGGAGTAATATAGTTTAGATAGTCGTCCATTGAACGTACTATTGAGTCCATGACGGCTTCACGAGAATGACCGCGATCGCGAGTATCACGAACAAACTTTTGAATCCATTCTAAGTTGACGATCGGCACCATGCCTATCAGAAAGTCGACATGTTGTGCGACGTTAACGTCACCATCTACCACCCCCCCGTGTAGCCCTTCATAAAAGAGTACATTGGAGTTTTCTGGTAGGTCTTGCCAAGGCGTAAAAGTACCGGGCATCTGGTTATAAGGTACTGCCTCGTCAAACGTATGGAGGTAGCGACGTACCTGACCATTACCTTCGTGTCCGTATTTACGGAAAAACTCGGCTAGGCCACCAAAGTCGTTCGCTTGTGGGCCAAAGTAACTGATGTGACGGCCTTGCTCGCGAGCCTTACGGATTTCGACATCCATTTCAGGGCGAGTAAAGCGGTGGAAGCTATCCCCTTCGACCCACGCGGCTTTAACGTTCATCATATTGAACATTTTGCGGAAGGCTTCCGAGGTAGTCGTTGTGCCAGCGCCAGATGAACCAGTCACGGCAATAATAGGGTGTTTAGCGGACATGACAAACCTTGTCTGTAAGTTACATTCCATGAATCAATGCCCACTATAACATGCTTTAGCAGACATTGACTGTACGCAGTTCTCTAAATCAAAAACGGTTCTTTAGTTGGATATCGACACTTTCATGCAGTTCTGAATAAACCACAACCGCTTCCCCTGACTCTAGTTGAGAGTGGATTTGGTCAACTTTGTCTTGTAGTGAAACCTCGACATCACCATAGTCTGTTCCTTCGCGAAGAATAAACTCGCGTATCAGATTCTCCAGTGTCTCCGGTGCAATTTGTTGCCATGGGACGATCATAAAGACCTCTTCATTTTATGTTCGGTGAATTGTGCGCGCTATTATGCCGAAGCGGCAAGACTTTCATAGTAGGCAGGCAGAGCTTCTTCTAACCAAAATCTTGGCTTGAGTGCGCTACCTGTAACAAATCCCACATGGCCACCTTGTTCAAACAGCCGATAGTCGATGTTATCGGGCAGCACGTATTTGGGGATGACATCTTCGGTCATGAACGGGTCATCCTTGGCGTGGATGATCTGTGTTGGCAGCGTGATTTCTTTGAGTCGATGTATCCCTGAGCACTGGTGATAATAATCGGCTGCATCTTTGAAACCATGCAAAGGTGCGGTGATAAGGTCATCGAACTCGTACAATTTGGTGACACGCTTGATATTCTGATAGCTCAATCCCAACTCGCCTTTTAACAGATGGTGTTTTTGTAGAGCGCTTTTCTTTAGCGATGACAGCAAATAGCTTTTGTACAACTTGGAAAAGCCTTGCTCGATACGTTCTGAGCAGGCCGATAGGTCGAGTGGCGCAGAAACAATGGTTGCGGCATCGAGTAAAGGCTGGCTGTTGTAGGTAGCGAGATAGTTGGCCAGCATATTTCCACCCAAAGAAATGCCAACCGCGACCTTGGTCTGTGTTGGGAAACGTTGGTTGAGGTGCTCTAAGAAAAAGCGTGCGTCTTCCACCTCGCCGGAGTGATAGGCGCGGGCGAGTCTGTTGGGCTTACCACTACAGCCACGAAAATGCATCATCACAGAGAGCCAAGCTCGTTTGGCGAAGGCATCCATTAGACCATTCGCATACGGACTGTAAAAACAGCCTTCCAAGCCGTGAAAAAGAACAAAAATAGGCTTATCAGTGTTTGATTGCTGATCGACGTTTTCACTCCAAGCAATATCAAGAAAGTCACCATCAGGCGTATCTAAAGTTTGCCAGACGGGTTCAAATAAGGCTTTCTTCCGAATAAATCGCGGTGCGAGTGTTTGTAGGTGAGGATTTGTTAATCCTTTAGCAGCAACAAATTGAGTCATAAAGGCTCTCTACAGGTTGGCAATGTTGTCTATGGGGTCGGCAAAGGCTGAATAGAGTTGTTCGCCACCTAATTGACGGCAGTAGCGCAAGGTCAGGGGTTCTGCGTGATTCGTACTCAATTCGATGGTGTTAATACAGTCAACCAGATCGGATTGTTGCTGCTTTTCAAGTTGCAACTCAAATTGGAGTGACTCGCGATACAGAGTATCAGGTAGGTGGAACTTCAACTTACGTCGTAACTCCCTATAGCTCAGAAGTAAGGCTTCGGAACGGCCTAAACACTCTTCTACGCGATGCCAGTCCTCTTCGCCAAAGCAGACCTGCTGTTCATCAAGCCACTTGAGTAACAACAGCAGGTTAACGTTGCCTTTAAATTGGTTTTGCAGATGTAAGCACGCCTCTTTTACTTCTCGCACGCTATAGTACTGTAGGCTAAATTGCCATAAGCGTTCGAGTGTTAGAGAAATTGAGGCGGGCTTTGAACTCATTGACTATTGAACTCCTGTTCCATCTGCTCTAGCTCTTCCTGTAGAGCCATCCACTCTATTTCGACCTCTTCAAGCAAGCTTTTACTTTCTGCTTGAAGCGCTAGTACTTGGTTAAGTTTAGCTTTATTTTCGGCGTCATAAAGTGAGTTGTCTGATAATTGGGCCTCTGCTTGTGCCAAGGCTTCTCCCAACTTATCCATTTTCTCTTCAAGTTTTGTCAGATTTTTGCGAATAGGTGCAGTCTGTTTGCGAAATTCTGCTTCACGGCGTTTTTGGTCTTTTTTCGCCGCCGCACTGTTTTCAGACTTTTTCTCTGGTTGTTGTGCTTGCGCTTCACGGCGTTCCGATTTTTGTTGTTCAGTCAGCCACTTGTAGTAATCGTTTAGGTCACCATCAAATGGAGCCACTTGGCGATCGTGAACCAAGTAAAGATCGTCTGTTGTCGCACGAAGTAAGTAGCGGTCGTGGGAAACAATGACCATTGCGCCTTCAAACGTTTGTAGCGCCATAGTTAAGGCTTGACGCATATCGAGATCGAGGTGGTTGGTTGGTTCATCGAGAAGTAAAAGGTTTGGTTTTTGCCAAACAATCAGCGCGAGAACAAGACGCGCTTTTTCACCGCCAGAGAAGGGGGCTACTTTTTCTAGTGCTTTATCACCCTGAAAGCCAAAACTGCCGAGGTAGTTACGTAGCTCGAGTTCGTTTTTGTCCGGCGCAATTTGCATCATGTGTTGCAGAGGGGTTTCCTCTGGGTGCAAAGTTTCTAGCTGATGCTGCGCAAAGTAGCCAATCTTAACCCCTTGAGAGTAGGTTAAGTCACCACCTTGAGGTTTGAGTTCTCGAGAAAGGAGCTTAATCAGGGTCGATTTACCCGCACCATTACGTCCAAGTAAGCCAATTCGACTACCAGGCACCAAGTTAAGGCGAATCTTTTCTAAAATCAGATTGTCACTATATCCCGCCGAGACTTCGTCCATCATGATGATTGGGTTAGGAAGTGCATCAGGATCGCGGAACTGGAAACTGAATGGGTTATCCAACTGTGCGGGCAGAACTTTCTCCATACGCTCCAGTGCTTTGATTCGGCTTTGAGCTTGACGCGCTTTCGAGGCTTTGTAGCGGAAACGGTCAATGTAGCTTTGCATGTGGGACATCTGCTTCTGCTGTTTCTCAAACTGAGCTTGTTGCAGAATCAGTTTTTGAGCACGCTGCTCTTCAAATGATGAGTAGTTACCCGTGTACTCATTTAGTCTTTGGTTCTCGACGTGAATGATTCGACCTACGATAGGATCTAAGAAATCTCGGTCGTGAGAGATAAGAACCAGCGTACCTGGGTAATTTTGTAGCCAGCGTTCTAGCCACATAACCGCATCAAGGTCTAAGTGGTTGGTTGGCTCATCGAGTAGCAGTAGATCTGAGCGACATAGAAGAGCTTGTGCCAAGTTAAGACGCATACGCCAGCCGCCGGAGAACTGAGTTAAGTTCCAACTCATTTGCTGCTGGCTAAAACCAAGACCATCAAGGAGCTCCGCTGCTCGAGCACGAATGCTGTAGCCGCCAATGGTTTCTATTTGACCATGTATTTCAGCGACCAATGTGCCGTGATCTTTTTGCTCAGCATCGAGTAACTCCGATTCTAGACGGCGATACTCTCGGTCACCATCAATGACGTATTCAATGGCGCTGCGCTCTAACGCTGGGGTTTCCTGTGCTACCCAAGCCATCTCCCAATGTGCGGGTTTGCTAAAGTTACCCGCATCAATAGAAAGTTCATCCTTGATCAGGGCGAATAGTGTCGATTTACCACAACCATTTTTTCCGACCAAACCGACTTTATCGCCAGGCTGGATGGTTGCTGAAGCTTGTTCAAGAAGTGGTTTACCACCGCGAAGAAGCTGGATGCCAGAGAAGGTAATCATAATCTTTTGCTTTGTCGTTACTCGTATTGCGTCGAATAGTAGGGCACTTAACAAGCTATGTCGATCATTGCGTTATCACGACTAACAACGTATAACAAACTGATAACGATAAATAATGCTTAGTAGGCTATAAACAGTAAAAGGATTGCTGTCGAACGAATGCAAACTCTATCCTCCGATAAGCCCAAGGTATTGGTGTTGTATGCTCACCCTGAGTCACAAACGTCTGTGGCTAACCAAATGATGATCAAGAAAATAGAATCGCTTGATCACGTCACTGTGCACGATCTTTATGCACATTATCCAGACTTCTTTATTGATGTCAGTGCTGAACAAAAATTACTGGCTGAGCATGATGTGATTGTCTTCCACCATCCGCTCTTTATGTATTCCTGTCCGGCGTTGCTTAAAGAGTGGCTAGACCGTGTTATTGGAAAAGGCTTTGCCTTTGGTAAAGGTGAAGCTTTAAAGGGTAAATATTGGCGAAGCGTGATCACGACGGGGGGCCAAGAAGGAGCTTTCGGTAAGACAGGTTATAACCGCTACCCGCTATCGGAAATTTTGCAACCATTTGAATTGACGGCGGCCTTGTGCCAGATGCATTGGATAGAACCACTGGTCTTGTACTGGGCACGAAATGTGTCTGAAATGGAACGTTGTCAGCATGCTGAGCGTTACCGCCTATGGCTGAGTGATCCACTTCGGAGTGAAGTGGCGGAGATGGTGGGAGGTGAAAATGGCGCTTGAGAATGATTTTCTACAGAGTAGCGTTATTTTCCTGACCGCAGCTGTTGTTGCTGTTCCTCTTGCTCAACGCCTTGGTCTCGGTTCCGTTCTTGGCTATCTATTGGCGGGTGTTGCCATCGGCCCATGGGGGCTTGGTTTAATCAAAGATGTCGACGCTATTCTTCATTTTGCTGAGTTTGGCGTGGTGTTGCTGCTGTTTCTGATTGGACTCGAATTAAATCCGAAAAAACTGCTTCAAATGAAAGGCCCTATCCTTGGATTAGGTGGTGCACAAGTCGTGGTGACAACCTCAGTCATCGCCAGCGTTGCCTATGTTGTGGGAGCATCTTGGCAAACCAGTTTAACTATTGGCATGGGACTCGCGTTGTCATCCACCGCTATCGCCTTAAAAGTCATTGAAGAGCAAGGTTTGGGAGGCAGTGAAACAGGTCAATCAGGTTTTGCGGTCTTACTATTTCAAGACATTGCTGTGATCCCAATGCTTGCACTGCTTCCTGTCTTAGCTGGGAATACCGCCGGAGATTGGCTTGATGCGATATGGATGCTTGCAGGCGTAGGGGGGTTATTAATTGGCGGCCACTTCCTACTGAGACCTCTGTTTCGATATGTTGTACTCAGTGGTGTACGTGAACTCTTTACCGTAGCTGCATTACTGCTTGTGATTGGCATTGCCTTATCAATGAAGCAACTCGGTCTGTCTATGGCGTTGGGGACGTTTCTTGCCGGGGTTCTCTTGGCGGAAAGTGAGTATCGACACGAGCTAGAAATTGCCATCGAACCGTTCAAAGGGCTGTTGCTTGGGTTGTTCTTTATCGCTGTTGGTATGGCGGTGAATCTTGGTCTGTTGGCTTTGCAACCCATTGCCGTGCTGTCTGCGGTCATTGGTTTAGTGGTTGTAAAAGGTCTGATTCTTTACCTACTTGCGCGTTTGTCTGGTAGTCGAGCGAAATCTCGCAGCAAAATGGCGGCAATTCTTAGTCAGGGTGGCGAGTTCGCATTCGTTATTTTTACCGCAGCAAGTAGTGAAGGATTACTCGACCAACAGCAAACCGCGTTTCTTTTGGTGGTGGTCAGTTTATCCATGGTCACGACGCCATTATTATTGATGGCACAAAGCCGCTGGTATGCACGAGGACTTAACACCGAACTTGAGGGTAGGTTGCAAAGTGATGTCGTCAACAAGCAGCCAAGAGTGATTATTGCGGGCTTTGGGCGTTTTGGGCAGATTGTCGGCCGTCTGATGTATGCCAACAAAATTAAAGTGACGGTACTCGAAAGTGATGCGAGCCAGATTAAGTTACTGCGTAAATATGGCTACAAAGTATTTTATGGTGACGCGACCCAACTTGACTTATTACGAGCTGCCGGTGCGGATAAAGCTGAGGCAATGATAATCTGTACCGATTCACCTGATGAAATCATGAAGATTATTGGATTGTGTCAGACGCATTTTCCGCGCTTGAAACTATTAGCCCGAGCACGAAGTCGTGTTGAGGCATACCAATTACTGAGCCAAGGTGTTGACAGTTATTCCCGTGAGACCTTCTTAGGGGCGCTTGATCTTGGTCGACAGGCTCTCGTTAGTTTAGGTATGCACCCATATCAGGCAAAGAGAGCGGAAGCTCACTTTAGAAAACTTGATAATGCTATGCTGAAAGAGCTGCTTCCTCAGCATAATGATGATAAACAATTGGCCCAAAGAGCCAAAGAAGCCCGAAAAGAACTGGAAGAGATTTTTGGTCGTGAGTTAGAAAACGATCAGCAATCAAAAAACTTCTGGGATTAACAGTGAAACGAGAGAAATGAAGAAAAGATTTATCGCAGGCGCTAGTTGTCCAAAGTGTTCACAACAAGACACTTTACGCTGGTGGATAGAGAATAATATTGAATTAGTAGAGTGTGTTGAGTGCGGTCATCAGGATCAACGTACACCACAATCGGTTGATAGTAGCGACCATGGTGGGCAAAATATGATCGGTATTTTTAAGCCGGATTGATTGTGTTTCTCTAAATCATCCCCATAATATGCCCCGTAGAAAGTATGCCGACACTAACGAATGTTAGGGTCCTTTATCCTCCTTGGAGTCAATATGAAAATTGAAAAGAACGTAGTTGTAAGTCTTGCTTACCAAGTAAAACTGGAAGACGGTGTAGTCGTTGATCAATCTACAGCTGAAGCGCCACTAGATTACCTTCACGGCAATGACAACCTAATCACTGGTCTTGAAACAGCGCTAGAAGGTAAAGAAGCAGGTGCTAAGTTCTCTGTGACAGTTTCTCCAGAAGAAGCTTACGGTGAGCACAACGACGCACTAGTACAACGCGTTCCAGCGGAAGTATTCCAAGGTGTTGACCAGATTGAAGTAGGTATGCGTTTCCTAGCGGATACAGACCAAGGTCCAATCCCTGTTGAAGTAACAGAAGTTGATGGCGATGAAGTGGTTGTTGATGGCAACCACATGCTTGCAGGTCAAACGCTAACATTTGACGTGGAAGTTGTAGCGGTACGTGAAGCGACTCAAGAAGAAATCGAACACGGTCACGTTCATCAAGCGGGTGGCTGTGGTCATGACCATGACCACGAGGGTGGCTGTTGTGGTGGCGAAGGTCATGACCACGGTGCTGAGAAAAAAGATGGCTGCTGCGGTGGCGGTAGCTGTGGCTCACACTAATTGTTAGTGTCTAGCTAAGCGTTAGAGAAGGCGTTTCCCATTATGTTGGGAAGCGCCTTTTTTTATGATTAAACCCGCGAGATGTACTGGAGATATCGACGATGACTCAACCTTTCTCTATCGCTATTCATGGCGGTGCAGGGACTATTTTACGTGAGCAGATGAGTGAAGAGCTGAAAGCTTCGATTTTGGCCGATCTAGAAACGTCTGTTCGTGCTGGTCATAAAATACTACTCGAATCAGGCGATGCACTAGATGCGGTCGTCGCTGCGGTCAAGGTTTTAGAGGATTCGGTAAACTTCAACGCTGGTAGAGGATCTGTATTGACCCACAAAGAGATGGTTGAAATGGATGCTTCAGTCATGCACGGTAAAGAGCTAGATGCAGGCGCTGTTGCTGGAGTTCGCCATGTTCGCAATCCCATTGAGCTTGCGCGTGATGTTATGAAAAACAGCAATCATGTATTGCTGATTGGCGACGGAGCAGAGGAGTTCGCTTTTGAACTCGGCTATGAGTATACCGAGCAAGACTACTTTTTCACCGAGCGTCGCTATGAGCAGCTACTGTCAATGAAAGAGAAAGGGCTCTTTGCTCTCTCAGAATCTAAATACCCAGATGATAAAAAATACGGCACCGTTGGCGCCGTGGCCTTAGATCAGTATGGAAATCTAGCCGCAGCGACAAGCACTGGTGGCATCACCAACAAAAAGTATGGTCGTGTTGGTGATTCATCGATCATTGGTGCGGGAACTTACGCAGAGAATGGTAATGTTGCGGTCTCAACAACCGGTATGGGTGAATACTTTATTCGTAAAACGGTCGCTGGTGATGTAGCAGCTAGAATGCGTTATTTGAAACAAGATGTTCATACCGCGTGTGAAACCGTTATTCAGGGTGAATTAAAACAAATGGGTGGGGAAGGCGGCTTAATCGCAGTTGATGCTCAAGGAGAGCTACATTACTCGATGAATAGCTCGGGAATGTATCGCGCAGGTATCGATGTTAATGGTGATTTGACCGTTAAAATCTATGCTGATGAATAGCCCAAAAAAAGACGATAGCTCTAAAAGTTTACCTAACGGACTGATTTATTTCGGCCTTATATTAATCTCTAATGGATTAGCACCATATTACACTTGCATGATTAAAAAATGACTGCAAGAAATGTGATTCGGTGCTAGAATCCATTTTTAACTAGCAATCAGAACTGGAAAGATGGGAAATAACGTAGTCGTTCTAGGCACCCAATGGGGTGACGAAGGTAAAGGTAAAATTGTTGACCTTTTAACTGAAGATGCAAAATATGTGGTTCGTTACCAAGGCGGTCACAATGCAGGCCACACTCTAGTCATTGACGGTCAAAAAACCGTTCTTCACTTGATTCCATCAGGTATCCTTCGCGATAACATCAAATGTGTTATCGGCAATGGTGTTGTACTATCACCTGAAGCTTTAATTAAAGAAATGAAGCCTCTAGAAGAGCGCGGTATTCCGGTGCGTGAGCGTCTTTTCGTTTCTGAAGCTTGTCCTCTAATTCTTCCTTACCATATCGCTATTGACCAAGCGCGTGAAATCGCTCGTGGTAACAAAGCAATTGGTACAACGGGTCGTGGTATCGGTCCAGCTTACGAAGATAAAGTTGCTCGTCGCGGTCTACGTGTTGGCGACCTATTCGATAAAGAAGTATTCGCAGAGAAGCTAAAAGAAGTAATGGAATTCCATAACTTCCAGCTAGAGCACTTCTACAAAGCTGAAACAGTAAGCTATGACGAAGTTCTAGAGCAATGCATGGGTTACGCTGACCTACTTACTTCTATGGTTATCGACGTAACTAATGAACTTGATGCAGCACGTAAGCGCGGTGACAAGATCATGTTTGAAGGTGCTCAAGGCACACTGCTAGATATCGACCACGGTACATACCCATACGTAACTTCTTCTAACACAACTGCTGGTGGCGTTGCTGCGGGTTCTGGTTTCGGTCCTCGTCACATCGGTTACATTCTTGGTATTACTAAAGCGTACTGTACTCGCGTAGGTTCTGGTCCATTCCCAACAGAACTTTACGATGGTCTAGATAAGCAAGACCCAGTAGGTAAGCACCTTGGTAGTGTTGGTCAAGAGTTCGGCGCGACAACGGGTCGTCTACGTCGTACTGGTTGGTTCGATGCTGTTGCAATGCGCCGTGCGGTACAAATCAACTCTATCTCTGGTTTCTGTCTAACTAAACTAGACGTTCTAGATGGTTTGGAAGAGCTAAAAATCTGTACTGGCTACAAGATGAAAGATGGTTCTATCCTAGAAGTTTCTCCAATGGCTGCAGAAGCATTTGAAGAAGCGACACCAATCTACGAAACTATGCCAGGTTGGTCTGAGAACACATTTGGCGCGACATCTATTGATGCGCTACCAAAAGCGGCTCTAGATTACATCAAGCGTATTGAAGAGCTAACAGGCGTAACGGTAGATATCATCTCTACTGGTCCTGACCGTAACGAAACAATCATCAAGGTTCACCCATTCGAATCTTAATTATTGATTGTTATCAGTTATTAGAAACCGGTGCTAAGCACCGGTTTTTTTATGTCTATTTTTCTTGCGATTCTCGATACTTATGGCAACAATTTGCCATAGAGCGGCAATTTTGATTAAAGAGTTAGCACCAATTGCCGATACTAGTATCAAGCTTGCCGCGTAAGTGGCAAATCTGATGCTGACCTTGGGTTAGTGTCCATAGTCGAAGTTAAGAGTGCAGAAAATGAAGCTAAGAAAATTAGCTGCTTCGATGGTGTTGGCGTTTAGTGCCTCAGTGGTACAGGCAAATGAGTTGTCTGAGATCGGTGAGCCGATACCAATTTATACCGAAGCCGAACTAATTAACCTTATCAACAACAACCAGCATTTAGAACGCGTTAAAGCCGATAACTGCCAGCTTGTTGAGGATATTGTTGCACGTGCGACTCGCATTAGCTTACCTGCGTATGAGTTTTTATACGGAGATATGCTAGCGTGGGGGGTCTGTGTTGAGCAGGATGTAGAGCTAGGTCTCTATTACATGGAAAATGCTGCTCATCAAGGTTTGCCCGCCGCACTTGAACAAATTGGTCGTTACTATTCTCGTGGAACATTAGTTCAGCAAGATAAAGAACGTGCGATTCCATATTTGCGTGAAGCGGCATCGATGGGGAACCTCAATGCTCGTATTCATTTGGCGGAGCTATTGCTGCGTGATTATGGGAGTCCACTTGATTACGAAGATGCTTATCGCTGGCTCTATAATTCGGTGACGGCAGACCAGCGAACCCATAAGCGTATTAGTGTACTTAGGCAGGGATTAGAGCGACGAATGCCGCAGAACATTGTTGCCCGAGCTAAGAAGCGCGACACTTTCTGGTAGTTTAAAATCACAACGACTCTTCCTGCACTCAGAGTGGTTTGAGAAATAATAATGCCCAGCGTTTGCTGGGCATTGTTATTTGAAAGATAGTTTATTGAACAACCTCACCGGAATCGATCACGGTCTTGCGCACGATTTTGGTAAATTCAATCGCTTCTTGACGAATAGCCGCTTCATCGACCGTTAGAATATTACGGTCTTTCATCAGAAGCTTACCATCAACAATTGAGTGGCGTACATTGGCCGAGTTGGCTGAGTAAACCAGTGCAGAGTAAGGGTTGTAAACTGGAACCATATTCGGCGCTTTGGTATCCACTACGATAATATCCGCTAACTTCCCGACTTCTAGTGAGCCAATTTTATCTTCCATGTGTAACGCTTTGGCTGCGCCCATCGTTGCCATATCGATCACTTTGAGTGGTGGCATAGCGGCACGATCCTTGTTGACCAGTTTGTGAACCTTGGCGACTTGGTTAAATTCATCGATTGTGCTCAGAGTATTACCCGACATTGGACCATCAGTACCTAGTCCAATACGTACGCCTTCATCATACATCTTGAGTGCTGGAGATACGCCTTTCGCGGATTTGATGTTAGCGCTCATATTGTGGGCAACGCCCATATTCGATTCTTTGACCAGTTTGATATCTTCATCATCGACCAAAATCATATGTGCACCGACTAGGTTCTCATTTAAAGCGCCAATACTGTGCATATATTGAACGGGGGACATCCCGTTAGCGCGCTCGGCGATCTTCTCTTCTTCACGATGTGATTCAGCAAGGTGAATCATGACTGGTACATCATGCTCAAGTGACAATTTAGCGACTTTTTGCAAGGTCTCAGTGCTGTTGGTGTAAGGCGCGTGAGGAGCAAAAGCTGGGGTAATGCGTGGGTGATCTTTGTACTGTTGAATAAAATTCAGTGCGTATTTGATGCCTTCATCAGCATTTGCTGCGTCAGCGACAGGAAACTTAATCACGGTTTCACCAAGAATTGCACGCATGCCAATTTGATCAACAGTCTTAGCCACTTCATCTTCAAAATAGTACATGTCAGCGTAAGTGGTTACGCCCCCTTTGAGCATTTCTACGTTACCTAGGTTTGCGCCAATTCTTACCATGTCGCGAGAGACTAACTTTGATTCCAGTGGAAAGATGTAGCGATGGAGGCGATCAGGGACGTCATCGCCGAGTGAACGAAATACGGTCATTGAAACATGAGTATGAGTATTAATTAGACCTGGCATTACGATGTCGCCATCAACGTCAAGAGTGGTAAGTGCTTGATATTTTTTGGCTAGTTCACTATCACCCACCGCGATAATCTTGTTGCCATTTACCACCACAGTACCATTTTGGTAAATCGTTTTGTCTTGGTTCATGGTCAGAACCATAGCGTCAGTGATCATTAGGTCTACTTGTTCACTGGCAAAGGCAGAGATAGAAATAAAGCTGGCAATGGCTGTTGAAAGAAGGGAGCGTTTGATACTCATAGATATACTCGTGGTAAAAGGTAAGTAAAATTTTCCTGAATCATACCCCTTTCTTTACTTGCTGCAATCGTTTGCCATAGGGCTTGCAGCGAAATGTGATCTTTATCCTATGATGTAAAGGTTTGTGAAAAACGATGCTAAGTTATGAAAAATACGTTGAAAAAACACGTTTTTAACCTTGCTGACCTGTAGCTTATACCGGGACTCAGATATACTAGTTGCTATAACCTTCCTTACATTTTAGGCGCGCCTATGTCAGACATTATTCCTAACGACCCATTTGCAGATCGTGAGTCGGAGAACTACGAAAACCCAATCCCAAGCCGAGAGTTTATTCTTGAGTTTTTGCATCAAGCGGGTGTTCCCATGAACCGCAATGATCTATTTGACGCATTGCAGTTGAATGGAGAAGAGCACTATGAAGGTCTGCGTCGTAGACTGCGTGCGATGGAGCGTGATGGACAACTGGTCTTTACGCGTCGTCAGTGCTACGCCTTGCCAGAAAAACTGGAGATGGTGAAGGGCTACGTAATTGGCCACAAAGATGGTCATGGTTGGGTTCGTCCAGAAGGAAGTGTGGGCAAGGATAATGATATTGTTCTGCCTCATCACCAAATGAAAAATATCATCCACGGTGATTATGTACTGGTTCAGCCAACAGAAAACTCTAAGCGCGGACGTAAGGAAGGTCGGTTAGTTCGCGTTTTAGAAGAGCGTCAGACACAAATAGTAGGACGTTTCTTTATGGAATATGGCTATTCATATGTTGTGCCTGATGACTCTCGAATCTCACAGGACATTCTGATCCCGAACGATTTACGTGCAGGTGCACGTATGGGTAATGTCGTTGTTATCGAGATCACCGATCGCGGAACGCGCTCACGAGGTATGATGGGTAAGGTTATTGAAGTACTTGGCGAAAACATGGCGCCGGGTATGGAGACACAAATTGCGATTCGTACACATCAGATCCCTCACGAATGGCCTGAGGCTGTTGATAAGCAGATTGCCAACTTAGGCGAAGAAGTGCCTGAAGAAGCCAAAGTAGGGCGTGTTGACCTCCGTGAGCTGCCACTCGTGACAATCGATGGCGAAGATGCGCGTGACTTCGATGATGCCGTTTACTGTGAAGCGAAAAAAGGTGGCGGTTGGCGTTTATGGGTCGCCATCGCAGATGTGAGCTACTACGTAAGACCAGATACCGCTTTAGATAAAGAAGCAATAAATCGTGGTAACTCAGTTTACTTCCCATCGCAAGTTGTACCTATGTTGCCAGAAGTTCTGTCAAATGGCCTCTGTTCACTTAACCCACAGGTTGACCGCTTGTGTATGGTGTGTGAAATGACAATATCAGAGTCCGGTAAGCTGTCGGGCTACAAACACTACGAAGCGGTGATGAACTCTCATGCTCGTCTGACTTACAGCAAGGTGCATGACATTCTTGAGGGAAATGAAGAACTACGAACTCGTTATGAGCCATTAGTTCCTCACCTAGAAGAACTGCACAAAATGTATAAAGTTCTGAAACGCGCTCGCGATAACCGTGGTGCGATTGAATTCGAAACGGTAGAAACAAAGTTCATTTTCAATGCGGAGCGCAAGATTGAGAGTATTGAGCCCGTCATTCGTAACGATGCGCATAAGCTCATCGAGGAATGCATGATTTTGGCCAACATCGCGTCAGCATCTTTGGTTGAGAAAGCAAAAGAAGCTGCACTGTATCGTATTCATGAATCTCCAGGTGAGCTTCGCCTACAAGGTTTCCGCGATTTCTTAGGCGAGTTGGGCTTGCACCTCAATGGTGGTTTGGAGCCTTCACCAACAGACTATGCTGATCTGGTTAAACAGATTGCTGAGCGTCAAGACAGGGAGCTCATTCAAACCATGTTGCTTCGTTCAATGAAGCAAGCGGTGTACAACGCGGATAACTGTGGCCACTTCGGTTTGGCACTGAAACGTTACGCGCATTTTACCTCTCCTATTCGTCGCTACCCAGACTTATTGTTACATCGTGCAATCAAGTATCTCATCGCGAAAGAAGAGGGGCGTAATCAAGACCGTTGGACACCGACAGGGGGATACCACTACTCATTCGATGATATGGATTTTTACGGTGAGCAGTGTTCGATGACAGAGCGACGAGCTGACGATGCGACCCGTGAAGTCTCTGATTGGCTGAAATGTGAATACATGCAAGACCACGTCGGTGAAGAGCTAGAAGGCGTTATTGCCAATGTTACCGGTTTTGGATTCTTTGTTCGTTTAACGGATTTGCACATTGATGGTTTAGTGCATATTTCGGCACTTGCTAATGATTACTACCAATTTGATCCGATCGGTCAAAGACTTATCGGTGAAAGCTTTGGTGCGATTTATCGCTTGGGTGATGCGGTCAAAGTGAAAGTCCTGTCGGTCAATCTGGATGACAGACAAATAGACTTTGAATTAGTAGAAACAAGTCGTAAGCTACGCGGCGAAGGAAAGACGGCCAAGAAACGTGTCGCAGAGGCAAAGAGAAAAGCCAAAGAGAAAAAACGTGTTGCGACCAAGGGTGGACGAGCGGCGGCTGAAGTCGAGCCGACTAAGCGACCTGAACCTAAAGAGGCAGCGAAAAAGCCTAAGGTGACAAAAGCTCGCAAGAAGAAAGCTGGCAATAAGCCGAAGAAGACCAAACGTAGCAAAAAAGCAGCACAGTGAACTAAACGAACAGGTTTTTAAATGAGTAACGAATATATTTACGGTATTCACGCAGTTAAAGCAGTACTAAGTCGTGAACCAGAGCGCTTTATTGAAGCGTTTGTGCTTAAAGGTCGCCAAGACGATCGCCTGATGCCGATCCTCAATGAACTTAACGTGTGTGGTGTTTCGATCCAACAGATGACGCGCAAAACATTGGACGAAAAAGCGAGTGGGGCAAACCACCAAGGTATTATGGCTCGTGTTAAGCCAGCGAAACAGCTCAACGAACATGACCTTGATGACATCCTTGCTCAACACGAAGCTCCGCTTTTATTGGTGTTAGATGGTGTCACTGATCCGCATAACCTAGGTGCTTGTTTGCGTAATGCTGACGCGGCTGGCGTGGCTGCGGTGATTGTGCCTAAAGACCGCTCTGCCAACATTACGGCGACAGTAAGTAAAGTGGCTTGTGGTGCGGCTGAAATGGTACCGCTAGTTCGAGTTACAAACCTCGCTCGTACAATGCGTACGTTACAAGAGCAGGGCATTTGGTTTGTAGGCACTGCGGGTGAAGCGACTCATGACATTTATCAAGCGAAACTGACTGGCCCACTTGCTATTGTTATGGGGGCTGAGGGTGACGGCATGCGCCGACTAACGCGCGAAACCTGTGATGACCTGATTAAAATCCCTATGGCCGGAACCGTTTCAAGCTTGAACGTATCAGTTGCTTCAGGCATTTGTTTGTTTGAAGCGGTACGCCAGAGACTCGCATAGCGGCTAGAACGCTTCGCTCCGAGATCGGGCTTCGCCCTACGAGATTTTAGAACGGACTTCGTCCTTCGAGAGGAACTTGTGGTGAGCGAGTCGAAAGTTGCAGGCAGTGTAGGCTAGTCTTTTGGTCTAATTGTCTGAATCTAAAAAAGGGTTGACCCACACTGTCAACCCTTCAAAATTTTCTCGCATCTCGCATCTCGCATCTCGCATCTCGCATCTCGCATCTCGCATCTCGCATCTCGTCCCCCATTTATTTTTCCAACAACCTATTGCAACTAAAACTGTGATCTGTATAATGCAGCGCACTGGTTAAGCCAGTTGTGAACCAATGAGCAGCGAGGAGCTGACTTATCTTATTGATTTGTCAGGTAATGTAAACTCAGCTTATGTTCGCGGTTAATACAATTAGCTATCTATTCTTCGGAATAACTATTCCCAGAGGTGACTCTGACATATAGGGATGGTTGATCGAAAATTAACTGACAATGCGTCCTAATCTTGGATGCTACGGTTTCACATAAATCAATCGGCATTCTCTCGTTTTAACGAGTCTGAGTGGCGATATTGTTTGTGTAATTTTTAATATTGGAGCTCTGTCTCATGCAGAACCAACGTATCCGTATCCGCCTAAAAGCTTTCGATTACAAACTAATCGATGCTTCTACAGCGGAAATCGTTGAAACAGCTAAGCGCACTGGCGCACAGGTTCGTGGTCCAATCCCACTACCTACTCGTAAAGAGCGTTTCACAGTTCTTATCTCTCCACACGTTAACAAGAAAGCACGTGACCAGTACGAAATCCGTACTCACAAGCGTCTAATCGACATCGTTGAGCCAACAGACAAAACTGTTGATGCTCTAATGCGTCTAGACCTTGCTGCGGGCGTTGACGTTCAAATTAGCCTAGGTTAAGGGAGATTAGAAGAATGATTGGTCTAATCGGTCGTAAAGTGGGCATGACCCGCGTATTTACTGAAGAAGGCGTTTCTATCCCAGTAACAGTTGTTGAGGTTGAAGCTAACCGTGTTTCTCAAGTTAAAACTCTTGAGACAGATGGCTACGCAGCAATCCAGGTTACTACTGGTGCTAAGAAAGCTAACCGCGTAACTAAACCAGAAGCAGGTCACTTTGCTAAAGCAGGTGTTGAAGCTGGTCGTGGTCTTTGGGAATTCCGTTTGGAAAACGGTGAAGAGTTTGCAGTTGGCGCTGAGCTAACAGTTGAACTATTCAACGATACTAAGAAAGTAGACGTTACTGGTACATCTAAAGGTAAAGGTTTCCAAGGCGCTGTTAAGCGTTGGAACTTCCGCACTCAAGATGCTACTCACGGTAACTCATTGTCTCACCGTGCTCCTGGTTCTATCGGTCAATGTCAGACTCCAGGTCGCGTATTTAAAGGCAAGAAAATGGCAGGTCACATGGGTGCTGAGCGTGTAACGACTCAAAACCTAGAGATCGTACGTGTTGACGCTGAGCGCAACCTGCTTCTTATTAAAGGTGCAGTCCCAGGCGCAACTGGCGGCAACGTGATCGTTAAACCAGCTGTTAAAGCATAACGTCTCAGGAGTAAGTAATGGAACTAATGGTTAAAGGTGCTGATGCACTAACTGTTTCCGAAACTACTTTCGGACGTGAGTTTAACGAAGCTCTTGTACACCAAGTAGTTGTTGCATACGCAGCAGGTGCTCGTCAAGGTACACGTGCTCAGAAAACACGTTCTGAAGTATCTGGCGGTGGCGCTAAGCCATGGCGTCAAAAAGGTACTGGCCGTGCTCGTGCTGGTACAATTCGTAGCCCAATCTGGCGTACAGGTGGTGTTACTTTTGCTGCGAAACCACAAGATCACAGCCAAAAAGTAAACAAAAAAATGTACCGTGGTGCTATGAAGAGCATTCTTTCTGAGCTAGTTCGTCAAGAGCGTCTAATCGTTGTTGATAACTTCTCAGTAGAAGCACCAAAAACTAAAGAGCTTGTAGCTAAGCTGAAAGAGCTTGAGCTAACAGACGCTCTAATCGTGACTAGCGAAGTAGATGAAAATCTATTCCTAGCTGCTCGTAACCTATACAAAGTTGACGCACGTGACGTAGCTGGTATCGACCCAGTGTCTCTAATCGCGTTCGACAAAGTTGTAATGACTGCAGACGCAGTTAAGCAAGTTGAGGAGATGCTAGCATGATCACTGAAGAGCGTATCCTAAAAGTTCTACGTGCACCGCACATCTCTGAAAAAGCAACTATGGCAGCTGAGAAAGCGAACACTATCGTTTTCAAAGTAGCTAAAGATGCAACTAAAAAAGAGATCAAAGCAGCTGTAGAAAAGCTATTTGAAGTTGAAGTTAAGTCTGTAAATACTCTTATCAATAAGGGTAAGACCAAACGTCAAGGTCTACGCCAAGGTCGCCGCAGCGACGTTAAGAAAGCGTACGTTACTTTGAAAGAAGGTCAAGATCTTGACTTCGTTGGCGGCGCGGAATAACAGGAGTAGTTGAGAAATGGCTATTGTTAAATGTAAGCCGACTTCCCCTGGTCGTCGTCACGTTGTTAAAGTTGTTAACGCTGACCTACACAAGGGCAAGCCATACGCACCTCTTCTAGAGAAAAACTCTAAGAATGGTGGTCGTAACAACAACGGTCGTATTACAGTACGTCACATCGGCGGTGGTCACAAGCACCACTACCGTGTAATTGACTTCAAACGTACTAAAGACGGTATCCCAGCGAAAGTTGAGCGTCTAGAATACGATCCAAACCGTAGCGCTAACATCGCTCTAGTTCTGTACGCAGACGGTGAGCGTCGTTACATCCTAGCACCTAAAGGTGTTCAAGCTGGTGATGCTATCCAGTCTGGTGTTGATGCACCAATCAAAGCTGGTAACACTCTACCAATGCGTAACATCCCAGTAGGTTCAACTGTACACAACGTTGAACTAAAACCTGGTAAAGGTGGTCAGCTAGCTCGTTCGGCTGGTGCATATGCTCAAATCGTTGCTCGCGACGGTGCATACGTAACTATCCGTCTACGTTCTGGCGAAATGCGCAAAGTACTATCTGAAGGCCGTGCAACAATCGGTGAAGTTGGTAACTCTGAGCACATGCTACGTGAACTTGGTAAAGCTGGTGCTAACCGCTGGCGCGGTGTTCGTCCAACCGTTCGTGGTGTTGTGATGAACCCAGTAGACCACCCACACGGTGGTGGTGAAGGCCGTACTTCTGGTGGTCGTCACCCAGTTTCACCATGGGGTCAGCCAACTAAAGGCTTCAAGACTCGTAAGAACAAACGCACTGACAAGTACATCGTACGTCGTCGTAACAAGTAATCTATTTAAAGAGGAATCGCCATGCCACGTTCTCTCAAGAAAGGTCCATTTATTGACCTACACTTGCTGAAGAAGGTAGAGAAAGCGGTGGAAAGCGGAGACAAAAAGCCTATTAAGACTTGGTCCCGTCGTTCAATGATCATCCCTACGATGATCGGTTTGACCATCGCTGTCCATAATGGTCGTCAGCACGTACCAGTATTCGTAACCGAAGAAATGATCGGTCACAAACTGGGTGAATTCGCACCAACACGTACTTACCGCGGCCATGTCGTGGATAAGAAAGCTAAGAAGCGTTAAGGAGTAGATGATGGAAGCACTAGCTAAACATAACTTTGCTCGCATTTCGCCTCAGAAAGCTCGCTTAGTTGCGGACCAAATTCGTGGAAAATCTGTAGACCAGGCTCTAGAAATCCTGACTTTCAGCAACAAAAAAGCTGCTGAACTGATCAAGAAAGTTCTTGAGTCAGCTATCGCTAACGCGGAGCACAATGAAGGCGCAGATATTGACGATCTAAATGTCGCAAAAATCTTCGTAGATGAAGGCCCAATCATGAAGCGTATTATGCCTCGTGCTAAAGGTCGTGCGGATCGTATCTTGAAGCGTTCAAGCCACATCACTGTTGTTGTAGCAGATCGCTAAGAGACTAGGAGAGTAAGCAATGGGTCAAAAAGTACATCCTAATGGTATTCGTTTAGGCATCGTTAAGCCTTGGAATGCTACATGGTTTGCTAACACCAAAGAATTCGCTGACAACCTAGACGGCGACTTCAAGGTACGTCAGTTCCTTACAAGTGAACTGAAAAAAGCATCACTTTCACGCATCGTTATCGAGCGTCCTGCTAAGAGCATCCGTGTGACTATTCACACTGCTCGTCCAGGCGTAGTAATCGGTAAGAAAGGTGAAGACGTAGAAAAACTACGTGCAGCTGTAGCTAAAATCGCAGGTGTACCAGCGCAAATTAACATCGCTGAAGTACGTAAACCTGAGTTAGATGCACAGCTTGTTGGTGATAGCATCGCGTCTCAGCTAGAGCGTCGTGTTATGTTCCGTCGTGCTATGAAGCGCGCGGTACAAAACGCTATGCGTCTAGGCGCTAAAGGCATCAAAGTAGAAGTAAGCGGTCGTCTAGGCGGCGCTGAAATTGCACGTTCTGAGTGGTACCGTGAAGGTCGTGTACCTCTACACACTCTACGTGCTGACATTGATTACGCAACTTCTTCGGCTCACACCCAATACGGTGTGATCGGCATTAAAGTTTGGATCTTCAAAGGTGAGATTCTAGGCGGTATGCCAGCAGCTAACGCTGTAGAGCCTAAAGGCGATAAGCCTAAGAAGCAGCGCAAAGGCCGTAAGTAAGGAGTCGACAGATGCTACAACCTAAACGTACTAAGTTCCGTAAGGTTCAGACTGGTCGTAACCGTGGTCTAGCTAAAGGTACTGATGTAAGCTTCGGCGAATTCGGTCTTAAAGCTGTAGGCCGTGGTCGTCTAACTGCTCGTCAAATCGAAGCGGCACGTCGTGCAATGACACGTCACGTTAAGCGTCAAGGTAAAATCTGGATCCGTGTGTTCCCAGACAAACCTATCACAGAAAAACCACTTGAAGTTCGTCAAGGTAAGGGTAAAGGTAACGTTGAGTACTGGGTAGCCCAAATCCAACCTGGTAAGGTTATGTACGAAATGGGTGGTGTACCTGAAGAATTGGCTCGTGAAGCGTTCCGTCTAGCGGCTCGCAAACTGCCATTCAAAACTACATTTGTAACTAAGCAGGTGATGTGATGAAAGCACAAGATCTACGCGAGAAAAGCGTTGAAGAGCTTAACGCTGAGCTATTGAATTTGCTACGCGAACAGTTCAACTTGCGCATGCAAGCTGCAACTGGTCAGCTACAGCAAACTCATACTCTGAAAGCTGTACGCCGTGATATCGCACGTGTGAAAACTGTTTTGACTGAGAAGGCAGGCGCATAATGAGCGAAGTAAAACGTACTCAACAAGGTCGTGTAGTTAGCGACAAGATGGACAAGTCTATCGTTGTTGCTATCGAACGCATGGTTAAACACCCAATTTACGGTAAATTCGTAAAGCGTACGACTAAAGTACACGCACATGACGAAAACAACGAATGTGGCCTAGGCGACAAAGTTGAAATCGCAGAGTGTCGTCCACTGTCTAAGACTAAGTCTTGGACTTTGGTAAAAGTTCTAGAAAAAGTGAAAGGTTAATCCTTAGCTAATTCTATGAAATTAAACGGCTCCAAAATTATTTTGGGGCCGTTTATTTTTTGACTACCCAATCACAAAAAAGGGTGGTACAATTCGCGTCCCTTTTAAAGAGGCAGCCCGACCCGTGATGGGTCTAGTTATTAATATTTAGCGGAGCACTAACAATGATCCAAATGCAAAGTACACTTGACGCAGCTGATAACTCTGGCGCGCGCAAGGTAATGTGTATTAAGGTCCTGGGTGGCTCACACCGCCGTTATGCACATATCGGTGACGTCATCAAAGTTACTGTGAAGGAAGCTATTCCTCGCGGTAAAGTTAAGAAAGGTGATGTTCTGAAGGCGGTTGTCGTGCGCACTCGCAAAGGCGTTCGTCGTCCAGACGGTTCTGTCATTCGCTTCGACCGTAATGCTTGTGTATTGCTTAATGACAATACTGAGCAACCTATCGGTACACGTATCTTTGGCCCTGTGACACGTGAGCTTCGTGGCGATAAGTTCATGAAGATCGTTTCACTGGCTCCAGAAGTTCTGTAAGGAGCACGTAGAAATGGCAGCTAAAATCCGTCGTAATGACGAAGTAATCGTTCTTGCTGGTAAAGACAAAGGCAAGAAAGGTAAAGTAACTAAGGTTCTAGCAACTGGTAAAGTTATCGTTGAAGGTATCAACCTTGTTAAGAAGCACCAAAAGCCGGTTCCGGCTCTAGGTCAACAAGGTGGCATCGTTGAACAAGAAGCAGCTATTGATGCTTCTAACGTTGCAATCTTTAACGCAGCTACTGGTAAAGCTGACCGTATCGGTTTCCGTTTTGAAGATGGTAAGAAAGTTCGTTTCTTTAAATCTAACAACGAAATCGTTTCTAACTAATAGAAGTAATTTGGAGTTCTACTATGGCGAAACTGCATGATTACTACAAGTCGTCTGTAGTCGCTGAACTGACCAAACAGTTTAGCTACACAAGCGTCATGCAAGTCCCTAGAATCGAGAAAATCACCCTAAACATGGGTGTTGGTGAAGCAATCAACGATAAGAAACTGCTAGAAAACGCAGCTGCTGATATGGCAACGATCTCTGGTCAAAAGCCACTTATCACTAAAGCGCGTAAATCTGTTGCAGGTTTCAAAATCCGTGAAGGCTACCCTATCGGTTGTAAAGTAACCTTGCGTGGCGAACGTATGTGGGATTTTCTTGAGCGTTTAATTTCAATCGCTCTTCCACGTGTACGTGACTTCCGTGGCGTTAGCGCTAAGTCTTTTGACGGACGCGGTAACTACAGCATGGGCGTTCGCGAGCAAATCATCTTCCCGGAAATCGACTTTGATAAAGTTGATCGAGTACGCGGTCTAGACATCACTATTACGACGTCTGCTGGTACTGATGAGGAAGGCCGTGCTCTGCTGGCTGCCTTTAACTTCCCATTCCGTAAGTAAGGTGAAGGGTTACTGTTATGGCTAAAAATTCAATGAAAGCACGTGAAGCAAAACGTGCGAAGCTTGTAGCTAAGTTCGCTGAAAAGCGTGCAGCGCTTAAAGCTATCATTAGCGATGTAAACGCATCAGAAGAAGATCGTTGGAATGCGGTTCTTAAACTGCAATCTCTTCCACGTGATTCAAGTGCATCACGTCAGCGCAACCGTTGCAACCAAACTGGTCGTCCACACGGTTACCTACGTAAGTTCGGTCTAAGCCGTATTAAGGTTCGTGAAGCTTGCATGAAAGGCGAGATTCCGGGTCTTCGTAAGGCTAGCTGGTAATTGCCACTTAATCATTTGGAGTAAATCATATGAGCATGCAAGATCCGATTTCGGATATGCTGACCCGCGTTCGTAACGGTCAGGCAGCAAACAAAGTTGCTGTTAAAATGCCTTCTTCAAAGCTTAAAGTTGCAATTGCTGCACTACTAAAAGCTGAAGGTTACATCACTGATTTCGCTGTTGAAGGCGAAGTTAAACCTGAGCTTGAAGTTACTCTTAAGTACTTCCAAGCTAAACCAGTAATCGAGCAACTTAAACGTGTTTCTCGTCCAGGTCTACGTGTTTACAAGAAGAAAGATGAACTTCCTTCTGTAATGGGTGGTCTTGGTGTTGCTATCGTTTCAACTTCCAAGGGTCTTATGTCAGACCGTGCTGCACGTAAAGCAGGTCTTGGTGGTGAAATCATCTGCTACGTAGCGTAATAGGAGTAGAATATGTCTCGTGTTGCAAAGGCACCTGTCGCTATTCCAGCTGGCGTAGAGGTGAAACTAAACGGCCAAGAAATCACTGTAAAAGGTGCTAAAGGCGAACTATCTCGCGTTCTTAACGACGCAGTAGTTGTAGCTCAGGAAGAAAACAATCTTACTTTCGGTCCACGCGAAGGTGTAGTTAACGCATGGGCTCAAGCAGGTACTGCTCGCGCTCTAGTTAACAACATGGTTGTTGGCGTTACTGAAGGCTTTACTAAGAAGCTTACCCTTAAGGGTGTTGGTTACCGTGCTGCTATCAAAGGCAACGCTGTAGGTCTAACTCTAGGCTTCTCTCACCCTGTTGAGCATGAATTGCCAGAGGGTATTAAAGCTGAGTGTCCAAGCCAAACTGAAATCGTGATCACTGGTTGTGACAAACAACTTGTTGGTCAGGTTGCGGCTGACATTCGTTCTTACCGTGAGCCTGAACCTTACAAAGGTAAAGGTGTTCGTTACGCAGATGAAAATGTGCGTACTAAAGAAGCTAAGAAGAAGTAAGGTAACACTATGGATAAGAAAGCATCTCGCATCCGTCGTGCTACACGCGCACGTCGTAAGATTGCAGAACTGGGTGCAACTCGCCTAGTAGTACACCGTACTCCTCGTCACGTGTACGCTCAGGTTATTGCAGCTAACGGCTCTGAGGTTATCGCAGCAGCTTCTACTGTAGAAAAAGCGATCCGTGAGCAAGTTAAGAACACTGGTAACATCGATGCAGCTAAAGCAGTAGGTAAAGCTGTTGCTGAGCGCGCTCTTGAAAAAGGCGTAGAAGCAGTTGCATTTGATCGTTCTGGTTTCCAATACCACGGTCGAGTGGCGGCGCTAGCAGAATCTGCTCGCGAAGCTGGTCTGAAATTCTAAGGTAGGGTTGGAAGATGGCTAAAGAACAACAAGTTCAAGCGAATGATTTGCAAGAAAAGCTAATCGCAGTTAACCGCGTTTCTAAAACGGTTAAAGGTGGTCGAATCATGAGCTTTACTGCGCTAACAGTAGTTGGTGACGGTAACGGTCGTGTAGGTTTCGGTTACGGCAAAGCTCGTGAAGTACCTGCAGCGATCCAAAAAGCAATGGAAAAAGCTCGTCGTAACATGACTACGGTCGCGCTTAACGAAGGTACCCTTCACCACCCAGTGAAAGGTCGCCATTCGGGCTCTAAAGTTTACATGCAGCCTGCTGCTGAAGGTACTGGTGTTATCGCAGGTGGTGCGATGCGTGCAGTACTAGAAGTTGCTGGTGTACACAACGTTCTATCTAAAGCATACGGTTCTACGAACCCTATCAACATCGTTCGTGCTACGATCGATGCACTAGGTAGCATGAAGTCACCAGAGATGGTTGCTGCTAAACGTGGTCTAACTGTTGAATCTATTTCGGAGTAAGAACACCATGGCAACTATTAAAGTAACTCAAACTAAAAGCTCAATTGGTCGTCTACCTAAGCACAAAGCTACGCTTCGTGGTCTAGGTCTTCGTAAAATCAACCACACAGTAGAACTTGAAGATACTCCGTGCGTACGCGGTATGATCAACAAGGTTTACTACATGGTTAAAGTTGAGGAGTAATCAGAATGCGTTTGAATACTCTATCACCAGCTGCTGGTGCTAAGACTACTGCTAAACGTGTAGGTCGTGGTATCGGTTCTGGCCTAGGTAAAACTGGTGGCCGCGGCCACAAAGGTCAAAAGTCACGCTCTGGCGGCACTGTTCGTCCAGGTTTTGAAGGCGGTCAGATGCCTCTAAAACAACGTCTACCAAAATTCGGTTTCACTTCTCGTAAGAGCCTAGTGTCTGCTGAAGTTCGTCTAGCTGAGCTAGCGAAAGTAACTGGTGACGTAGTAGATCTAAACAGCCTTAAAGCTGCTAACGTTATCACTAAGAACATCGAATTCGTAAAAGTTGTTCTATCTGGTGAAATTAACAAAGCAGTGACTGTTAAAGGTCTACGTGTGACTAAAGGCGCTAAAGCTGCAATCGAAGCTGCAGGCGGTAAAATCGAGGAATAATCTCGAGGAACGAGGTACAGATGGCTAAGAAACCAGGACAAGATTTTCGTAGTGCTCAGAGCGGCTTAAGTGAACTAAAGTCGCGCTTATTATTCGTAATTGGTGCACTTTTAGTATTCCGAGCCGGCTCTTTCGTGCCGATTCCTGGTATTGACGCTGCTGTACTTGCCGATTTGTTCGAACAGCAAAAAGGTACCATCGTAGAAATGTTTAACATGTTCTCCGGTGGTGCTCTTGAGCGTGCATCTATATTAGCGTTGGGCATCATGCCGTATATTTCGGCATCTATTGTTGTCCAACTGCTAACTGTAGTTCATCCAGCGTTAGCTGAACTCAAAAAAGAGGGTGAAGCAGGCCGTCGTAAGATCAGCCAATACACACGCTACGGCACGCTTGTACTTGCAACATTCCAGGCTATAGGTATCGCAACAGGCCTACCGAACATGGTCGATAATCTGGTTGTTATCAACCAAACCATGTTTACGCTTATTGCTACCGTAAGTTTAGTAACCGGCACCATGTTCCTAATGTGGTTAGGTGAACAAATTACTGAGCGTGGAATTGGTAACGGTATTTCGTTACTTATCTTTGCAGGTATTGTTGCTGGATTGCCTTCTGCAATCGGTCAAACAATCGAGCAAGCGCGTCAAGGTGAATTGCATGTACTTCTTCTGTTGTTGATTGCTGTACTTGCTTTTGCAGTTATCTACTTCGTTGTTTTCATGGAGCGTGGTCAACGTCGAATCGTTGTAAACTACGCGAAGCGTCAACAAGGTCGTAAGGTATTTGCTGCACAAAGCACTCACTTGCCACTTAAAATTAATATGGCAGGTGTTATTCCAGCAATCTTTGCGTCAAGCATTATCCTGTTCCCAGGAACACTGGCTCAGTGGTTTGGTCAGAATGGTGAGAGCAGCGCGTTCGGTTGGTTAACTGACGTGTCTTTGGCTCTTAGCCCAGGTCAGCCTCTGTATGTAATGCTTTATGCAGCAGCGATAATTTTCTTCTGTTTCTTCTACACGGCGTTGGTATTCAACCCGCGTGAAACAGCAGATAACTTGAAGAAGTCAGGTGCATTCGTACCCGGCATCCGCCCAGGTGAGCAGACAGCTAAGTATATTGATAAAGTAATGACGCGTTTAACCCTTGCTGGTGCGCTTTACATTACCTTTATCTGTCTGATTCCGGAGTTCATGATGGTCGCGTGGAACGTACGTTTCTACTTCGGCGGTACATCGCTACTTATCGTAGTTGTTGTAATTATGGACTTTATGGCACAGGTACAGACTCATCTGATGTCTCAACAGTATGATTCTGTGTTGAAAAAGGCAAACCTAAAAGGCTACGGCCGTTAATTTAGGTTTCATTTACGGAGTTTAGCAATGAAAGTTCGTGCTTCCGTTAAAAAAATCTGCCGTAACTGTAAAGTTATCAAGCGTAACGGTGTCGTTCGCGTGATTTGCAGTGAGCCAAAGCACAAGCAGCGCCAAGGCTAATTAGCAGAAATTTTTACTTGAAATATAAGGTAGTGTCGAGTATATTCCTCGGCCTACCTTTTGCGTGCAAAAGAAGTAGTATTCCGCAGCGTATCCGAAACGGGCTTTGCTGCGGCTAATTCTTTTATGAAACACTAGGAGTGAATAATGGCCCGTATTGCAGGCATTAACATTCCTGATCAAAAACATGCTGTAATCGCACTAACTGCGATCTACGGCATCGGTAAGACTCGCTCTCAAGCTATCCTAGCTGAAGTGGGCATTGCTGAAGATGTTAAGATCAGTGAACTAACTGAAGAGCAGATCGATCAACTGCGTGATGGTGTAGCTAAGTACACTGTAGAAGGTGATCTACGTCGTGAAGTATCAATGAACATCAAGCGTCTTATGGACCTTGGCTGTTACCGTGGTCTTCGTCATCGTCGCAGTCTACCACTACGTGGACAGCGTACTAAAACCAATGCTCGCACCCGTAAGGGTCCGCGTAAGCCGATCAAGAAATAATCGGGAAGGTAGAGTACAATGGCTAAACAACCAACTCGCGCTCGTAAGCGCGTACGCAAGCAAGTTGCAGATGGCGTTGCGCACATCCATGCTTCTTTCAATAACACAATCGTAACTATTACTGACCGTCAAGGTAACGCTCTAGCATGGGCTACTGCAGGTGGTTCAGGTTTCCGTGGTTCTCGTAAGTCTACTCCGTTCGCTGCACAGGTTGCTGCTGAGCGTTGTGCTGAAATGGCTAAAGAGTACGGTCTAAAGAACTTGGAAGTTATGGTTAAGGGTCCAGGTCCAGGTCGTGAATCTACTGTTCGCGCACTGAACGCTGCTGGTTTCCGCATCACAAACATCGTTGATGCTACACCAATCCCTCATAACGGTTGTCGTCCACCTAAGAAACGTCGTGTATAACGTTTTTTAGATTACTGGAGAAAGATCATGGCAAGATATTTGGGTCCTAAGCTGAAGCTTAGCCGTCGCGAAGGTACTGACTTATTCCTTAAGTCTGGTGTACGCGCGATCGATACCAAGTGTAAAATTGATAACGCACCAGGTGTACACGGCGCTCGTCGCGGTCGTCTATCTGAGTATGGCGTTCAGCTTCGTGAGAAGCAAAAAGTTCGTCGTATGTACGGCGTTCTAGAAAAACAATTCCGTAACTACTACAAAGAAGCTGCTCGCCTAAAAGGCAACACTGGTGAAAACCTACTTCAGCTTCTTGAAGGTCGTCTTGATAACGTAGTTTACCGCATGGGCTTTGGTGCAACTCGCGCAGAAGCACGTCAGCTAGTTAGCCACAAAGCTATCCTAGTTAACGGTAAAGTTGTAAACGTTCCTTCTTTCAATGTTGCGGCTAATGACGTTGTTTCTATCCGCGAGAAAGCTAAACAGCAATCTCGTATCAAGGCTGCTCTAGAAGTTGCTGAACAACGTGAAAAACCAACTTGGATTGAAGTAGATGGTGGTAAGATGGAAGGTACGTTCAAGCGTCTGCCTGAGCGTTCAGATCTATCTGCTGACATCAACGAACAATTGATCGTCGAGCTTTACTCTAAGTAAGGTTTAAACTAAAGAGAGGACACAATGCAGGGTTCTGTAACAGAATTTCTTAAGCCACGTCTTGTTGACATCGAACAGGTTAGCACGACTCACGCAAAAGTAACTCTTGAGCCATTAGAGCGTGGTTTTGGCCATACTCTTGGTAATGCACTTCGCCGTATTCTTCTATCTTCTATGCCAGGTTGTGCTGTAACAGAAGTAGAAATCGAAGGCGTACTTCATGAGTACAGCACTAAAGAAGGCGTTCAAGAAGATATTCTTGAAATCCTACTTAACCTTAAAGGTCTTGCTGTACGCGTTGCCGAAGGCAAAGATGAAGTGTTCATTACTTTGAACAAATCAGGCTCGGGCCCTGTGGTTGCAGGTGACATCACCCATGATGGTGATGTAGAGATCGCTAACCCTGAACACGTAATTTGTCACCTAACAGATGACAACGCTGAGATCGCTATGCGTATCAAAGTTGAACGTGGTCGTGGTTATGTTCCAGCTTCGGCTCGTATCCATACTGAAGAAGATGAGCGTCCTATTGGTCGCCTACTGGTTGACGCTACGTACAGCCCAGTAGACAAGATTGCTTACTCTGTTGAAGCAGCTCGTGTAGAGCAGCGTACAGACTTAGACAAGCTTGTTATCGATATGGAAACGAACGGTACTCTAGACCCTGAGGAAGCAATCCGTCGAGCAGCTACTATCCTAGCTGAACAATTGGATGCGTTCGTAGATCTTCGTGATGTACGTGTACCTGAGGAGAAGGAAGAGAAGCCAGAATTCGATCCGATCCTACTGCGTCCTGTAGACGATCTTGAACTAACAGTTCGCTCTGCTAACTGTCTGAAAGCAGAAGCGATTCACTACATCGGTGATCTTGTACAGCGTACTGAGGTTGAGCTACTTAAAACGCCTAACCTTGGTAAAAAATCTCTTACTGAGATTAAAGACGTACTTGCATCACGTGGTCTGTCTCTGGGCATGCGTCTAGAAAACTGGCCACCAGCGTCTATCGCTGAAGATTAATCGATAAAGTTAGAAGGATTAGGTCATGCGCCATCGTAAGAGTGGTCGTCAACTCAACCGCAACAGCTCACATCGTAAAGCGATGTTTAGCAACATGGCTAGCTCTCTAGTACGTCATGAAGTTATCAAGACTACACTGCCAAAAGCAAAAGAGCTACGTCGCGTAGTTGAGCCTTTGATTACACTAGCTAAGACTGACAGCGTTGCTAACCGTCGTCTAGCATTTGCACGTACTCGTGACAACGAAGTAGTTGCAAAACTATTTAACGAACTAGGTCCACGTTTCGCTGCTCGTCAGGGCGGTTACACTCGTATCCTAAAAGCTGGCTTCCGTGCTGGTGACAAAGCTCCAATGGCTTACATTGAGCTTGTTGATCGCCCAGCTGCTGAAGAAGCTGCTGAGTAATCAGGTTCGTACGAACAAAAAAGCCGAGCATATGCTCGGCTTTTTTGTTTCTGGCAGACACAAACGTATCGGATTTATTTTCTAATGGAATGTTTGTTGCCGAAAAGTGCTTGAGATAGTCGCCCAACTATCGCGGTATAAAAAAGATTGACCTAGTGTGCCAACCCTTCAAATTTATCGCTACTCGCTACTCGCTACTCGCTACTCGCTACTCGCTACTGCCAAACAGCCCCTAAGCTATCCAGCAGTCCATTACTTGCTCCTTGGCTCTGCAGTACGCTGATAATAATTGGAGCAAAGGTAGAGATGAGCGATGGGTCCATGCCTAATGCTGAGAATGCACTTTTAACTGTTTCATTATTGGCAATCATTGCTGTTAAGCCGCTTGATTGTAGAGAGTCAAAACCAGATATCAACCCCGCCATTTCATTGCTTTGACTGCTATTAAGCGAGTTTTGCGCCAGCGCTAACATTGAGCCTAGACCGCCAATGGCTTGTTCAGAAGAAATGTTGGCACTATTTTGCAGTGTAGAAACTAAATCGATGCTGCCTCTATTTTGTGAAGACCATGTCTGAACCGCGCCCATTAAAGCGGCATTTGCTAAGCTGCTGTAGGCATTATCACTGCCTGCGTTGGTGTTGCTACCTGATGTAGTTTGGCATCCCATTAACGCCATGCTCACGATCGCTACCAGTACAATTTTCTTATTCATCTTCTTTCCTTAATAAAACGAGATCATTGATAGATCTGTCGAATAAGTATCATACATAAAAAACGGCGACACAATGGCCGCCGTTTTGTTCGCTTTAATTTGCTGGAAATTAAAGGATATCTAGTAGTTCTACTTCAAATACTAGAGCTGCAAATGGTGGAATTGCAGCGCCAGCGCCACGTTCACCGTATGCAAGATCTTGTGGGATGTATAGTTTCCACTTAGAACCAACAGGCATCAGTTGTAGTGCTTCAACCCAACCCTTGATAACGCCAGTCACTGGGAACTCAGCTGGTTGACCGCGAGATACTGAGCTGTCGAAAACGGTACCGTCAGTTAGCTCACCGTGGTAGTGAACGCGAACTTGCTTGTCTGAAGTTGGGATTTCACCAGTACCTTCAGTGATCACTTCGTATTGAAGACCAGATTCAAGAACCGTTACTTCTGGACGTAGAGCGTTATCTTTTAGGAACGCTTCGCCGTCCGCAGCAGCTGCTTTTGCTGCTTCTTGGCGTGCAGCTTCAACACGAGTGTGTAGCTCTTGAAGAGCGTTGTTGATCTCGTCGATTTCGATAGCTGGTTGCTCACCAACTAGTGCTGTAGCGATACCGGCAGCGATGGCGTCAACGTTTAGACCTTCTAGACCAGAACCTGCAAGTTGCTGACCCATCTGTAGACCGATACCGTAGCTAGCTTTTTGCTCTACAGTGTCAAATTTAACTTCAGACATGATGTCTCTCTTTGTATGGTGTATAAAGCAGTAAAGGATACCAGCAATGGCGCTATGATGAAACGGTCGTTCCCATATAGTCTGTCGAGTAGGGGAATGTGAGATTAAGATCGACTTTCTATGACTTGATAGCAAGTTTTGACCCAGCGATTACTTTGTTGAGTGAAAATTCCTATACTCATGGGGGCTTGGTTTTTTATACTTAGAGCGAAACCCGTTTGGAGACAAGGTGCGATGAATCGCAGAAAAAAGAAAAAACAGCAGCAAGTTGATTACGTTGATGTAGTGAAGAAAAAGTTTAGTGCTATTGATTGGCTCAAACTAAAGGGTGCAGTCCTACAACGCTGGAACCTGCTTCCTAAACTTCACCAACGTGGTTTAATGATCTTAGTGCCTGTCTTGCTGGTTTTATTGGTGATTCCGTTACCCGATTCGACGGGTGGTACTGAATCACAAACCTCGCCAGTCCAACGAGTCGAGATTGACATTGATACACGTAGTTTGAGCGAGCAACAAAGCAGACAGCAGCAATCACTGGCTTCTGACACTTGGAAGGAGTATCAGGTTAAGAGTGGTGATACATTGGCTCAAGTGTTTCGCAGCAATGGTTTAGCAATGGCGGATCTCAACGCTTTAGTAAAAGTTGAAGGTGCGGACAAACCTCTAAGCCAAATTAAGCAAGGGCAACTTGTCCGCTTTAAGTTAGCGGAGAATGGGCAATTGGATATCCTTCAACTCGAAAAGAACAATCAGTCTGTTATGTTCTTCCGTCTTTCTGACGGTGGCTTTGGTCGCAGTAAGTAACTCATCCTTCCGTTTTTTATCAGTGTTTGCCACGGGACAAGGGGTAGCATAATCATGGTTATCCCTATCACTGTCAGCCAGTCTGGCACTTCGTCAAAATAAACCACGCCAATAATAACGACGAACACTAACCCTGAATTTTCTGCTACTGAAATCTGGCTTGCTTGCGCTCGTCGATAAGCCATGACCGCCAACCCGTTGTAACTCAAAATTAATCCAGCACTTACCAAAATCAGCATGATTTGCTGATAGGTTATCGGCGCACAGTAAATCAAGGCTAATACCGATGAGAGAGGCAGAGATAGCAACGATGTCCAAAATAACGTGCTGATGATGGTCTGTTCCGCCGGTAATTTACGCGCAGTGACGTTGAAGAGTGCCAGAGTTAACGTTGTTCCTAAAGCAAACGTCGCCGCCCAATGAAATTCTGAAGGCCTGAGAACCACTAATACGCCGACAAAACCGAACAGTGATGCGGCCGCACGCGTCCAAGCGATTTTCTCTCCTAGAAGCAATACAGCTAGCGGTAGCATCAATAAAGGGGCGGCATAAAAGACTGCGTTTGCCGTCGCTAGGGTCAGGTGAGTGATGGCAATGACCATGCATCCACTGCCAATCAATATCAGTTGTGCACGGAATAAGTTGAGACCTGGGCTATAGAGCTTTTTCTGAGTCGGCTTTTGTTGCCACCAAAAGGGAAAGATCACTAAAGTTGAAAGCAGTTGGCGAACGAAAACATACTGGAAGGTAGACACATCACCATCCAGTAATTTTACTGCGACATCAGACAAAGATGCCGCTAAGTTGCCTACGATAAGCAGGAGGATCGCGACATAGGTCGCTGAAGCTGCCACGTCTATTTGTCCAACTTCATATCAATATGTGGGATATCGTCCTCAAGATACATATCTGAGGTTTGGACAAAGCCATGTTGCTGATAAAAGTCAGCCAGATGCTCTTGTGCACCAATCTCTATTTTCTCTCCTGGCCACAAAGATTCACACCCAGTCAATGCTTGCTTGAGTAACTGATGGCCAAGCCCGCCACCTCTATGGCTTGCTAGGGTAGCAACACGTCCAATGCTGACACTTGGATAGCTTAATCCCTTCGGTATCAACCGAGCGCACGCAACCAACAGCCCATCTTTATAACCAAGTAGATGATATACACCCTCTTGATGATCTTTGTCATCCAGCTCGGGGTATGGGCATGTTTGCTCAACGACAAATACATCCACTCTGAGTTTAAGTAGTTGATAAAGCTGAGTGGTTGTCAGCTGTGAAAAGGGAATGAGTTGCCAAGTGACCATAGGTGTTTTGCCTTGTTGATATCTGTTAAGGCGAATGTAGCAACTCAATCGCTTGGCGACATTAACAATTGTTAATTTTGGTGGCGATTTTTGATACGACTCAAGCTGATTGGTGTGATGCCTAGGTAAGCAGCGACTTGATAGTCATTGAGCCGTTCAAGCAATTCGGGGTAATGCTGGCAGAAAAGTTGGTAACGTTCCTCCGGGCTGTAGAGCAGCATAAATCGTTCTTTGTTTTCTTTATACATTAACTGAGTTTCGAGCAGCTTTAGGTAAATGCTGTGTTTTTCATCTCGCCACTGACGGAGGGCGGCAATAGGGAGAGAAATCATGGTGCAGGGCGTAAGAGATTCGAGTAGATAAGGTGAGGCCTGCTGTTTGATTAGGCTTTCAAAACCGATAAGCCAGTCATTTTCCCAATAGAACTCTTTGCTGAACTCTTTGCCTTTTTCCGTCAAGTAACATGAATGACAGATACCTGATACGAGAAAATAGATCTCTTCTGCCACCTGCCCTTGATGTAGCAGGATATGACGGGTCGGCAGCTCAAGTTGTCGTGCTGACAGAGTCAGTTGATCAACTTCTTGGCTGGTAAATCCATTGTGGGTCAATTGCTGTCGAAAGTTTTCAAACATGGCGTGTTTATCTTTGAATGGGATAGGTAGAGATTCTAGCGCACTTCCCCAACTCGCTACCATTGACCTGTGATGAAAAAAAAGCCGCAACGAACAGTGCGGCTTTGTTTCAATGGAAAAGAGGGTTATTTCTGAAGGTCGATTTGATAAACCGCGAAACCTACATCATCAGTACCGATGCGTTTCATTGGATACTGGCCTTTTTCTTCGATGAACTTCGCCGCCTTATCACTTGGTGAAGTCTCAAAACGGATGTCCAGTTTCTTATCTGACTTAATTGGTGCAAATGACCAGTTGTTGTCTGCGCTTGGCGTGAATTCACCTTTTTCGTTGCTTACGCGAGTAATGTAAGCCGCGATTACTGAACGGTTTTCATCTGGTGAGTCAAACGCGACAAAATCAGAGCCTGTGCCAGGGAACTTATTGCTGTATGCACGGTAGTTGTTTGTCGCGATGATGAAGTCTTGCTTCATATCGATTGGCTTACCTTGATAAGTAAGATTAACAATACGTTCAGCACCTTCGTTGATCACCTTGCAGTCGCCGTCATATTTCGCCGGCTTAGTGACATCAATTTGATAGTTCAGGCCATCAATAACATCGAAGTTGTAGGTACGGAAGCCATCCCAGTCAATCAGACTTTGTGGCTCAGTGCTGTTGACATCAATTTGCTTAAACTGACCTGCTGTACACTCTAACCACTCTTTCACTTCAGTACCGGTTACTTTCATCGCCACGAGAGTGTTCGGGTATAGGTAAAGGTCTGCTGCGTTACGGAAAGTCAACTGACCAGATTCTACTTCAGTGAAGTTACCCGGATCATTTTTACGACCGCCAGCTTTAAATGGTGCAGCAGCAGAAAGAACAGGAATGTCTGCTAGGTCAGGATCGCCTTGGATAAAGCGCTCAACGTAATCTTTTTGTGCAAGGTTAACAATTTGTACTGTTGGATCGTCTTGTACTAATGCTAAGAAGCTGTACATCACGTCGTTAGCTTTACCGATTGGCTGGTTAACGAAATCGCGAGTCCCTTTGTGGTCAGCTTCAAGCGCTTTAACCATCTCAGCATCTGCTTCTGCAAGTGAAGTTTTTGTTTTCTTGTCGTAGATCGGACGAGCTTCAGTTTGGCCTTTTACAACCGTCCATTTACCGTCTTTTTCTTTCAGTTCAAGATCAATGACACCAACGTGGCTACCCCAGCGACCTGGCATAACTGCTGCTACACCATTGATGGTACCGTTTGTGTTATCAATACCTGGAATGTTATCGAAGCCTTTTCCTGGGAATACAGCATGAGAGTGACCAAAAGCAATCGCGTCGATACCATCTACTTGAGAAAGGTAGTACGTAGAGTTTTCTGCACCTACTTTATGTGGGTCTGAAGATACGCCAGAGTGCGGAATCGCAACGATGACGTCAGCACCTTCAGCTTTCATTTGAGGCACTAGCTTATCAGCCGTTTCTTTGATGTCTTTAGCGAAGACTTTGCCTTCTAGGTTTTTCTTATCCCACACCATGATTTGCGGTGGAACAAAACCGATGTAACCCACTTTGATTTGGTGTTCTACGCCATCAACGTCTTTAAATGTATGAGATTTAATGATGTATGGTTTGAAGTAATGCTCGCCAGTTTTCTTGTCGAATACGTTTGCGCTGACATAAGGGAAATCAGCGTCGTTGATAGTTTCTGCAAGGAACTCTAAACCGTAGTTAAACTCATGATTACCAATGTTACCCACATCGTAGTTCAACTGGTTCATCGCTTTGTATACTGGGTGTACCTCGCCTTTTTCAATGCCTTTCGCTGCCATATAGTCTCCCATAGGGCTGCCTTGAATTAGGTCACCATTATCAACAAGTACACTGTTTTCTACTTCGGCACGAGCTTGTTTAACCAGAGTAGCAGTGCGAGTAAGACCAATCTGTTGCGATGGCTTGTCTTTGTAGTAGTCATAGTCCATGACGTTAGTGTGAATATCAGTCGTTTCGACAATACGAAGTTTGATCGTATCTGCCATTACTGGACCAGCCATGGCCAACATACCACCAAGTACTGCAAGAGACAGGGGGTTCACTGCTGCTTTCATTTTTTAAGCTCCGATAGCGTTAAATAAGACCCGTCTAATTTAACAAAATGAAGTGAAACAATTGTTTCACTAGGTAATTAATTGTGATCTGGAGCAGTTATGTATTGGTGTTATGCAAAGAATCTCTCAAAATTCGATAAAGGGACTATAGTACGGTTTATCGTTCTTATCAGAAATTGATATAAAAAATGAAATTTTAGAATTTCAGGTAATAAAGATACAGATACATAATGCTTCCATAGACATTGAAGGATGACATTATGGCTCGCAAGGAAACCGTTTCTCAATTCCCTTTGAACGCTCAACGTGCACAGCGTAGCAATCAGATGGATTTAAATACTTTTGGTCGCAGCGTGCTCGGTAAAGGTGAAGTGGCACTTATCGGTGCAGGCCCTGGTGACGTAGAGTTGCTAACGCTGAAGGCAATGCGTTTCTTACAGCAAGCGGATGTCGTGCTATACGACTATCTTGTTTCTGAAGACATTATGTCTCTCCTTCCTAGTGACACGATTACGGTGTGTGTTGGTAAGCGCGCTGGCCACCATAGTGTCCCTCAAGAAAAAACCAATCAGCTATTGGTGGACTTTGCTAAACAAGGTCACCGTGTCGCTCGCATCAAGGGCGGTGATCCGTTTATTTTTGGCCGCGGTGGTGAAGAGCTTGAAGTATTGGCGGACGCTGGAGTTTCTTTTCATGTTGTTCCTGGTATTACCGCCGCAGCGGGTGCGACAGCTTATGCGGGCATACCGTTAACCCATAGAGATTACGCTCAATCAGCTATGTTTATAACCGGGCATTTGAAAGCAGAAAGTGACCAGATGGACTGGTCTACGTTGGCTCGCGGCAACCAAACGCTGGTGATCTATATGGGCTTAATGAAGTCTGAATATATTGAGCATCAGTTGATTGAGCACGGCCGTAGCCCTGAGACTCCAATCGCCATTATTGAGCGTGGGACTCAGTCAACCCAAAGAATATTCAAAGGTCAGCTATCTCAACTGGCTGAACTTGCAAAAGACGCGCAATCGCCGTCTCTCATCGTCATTGGTGAAGTGGTGTCACTGTCAGACAAGCTGGCGTGGTTCACTCCACAGCCTAGCGTACAACAGCGCCAATTCGCATAACTCATTATTTGATTAGTCAGAAGCTCGTATTGAGCCGTAAAGGAAGCACTAACATGGACCAAGAACGTTTAACCCACCTCAAGCAACTCGAAGCGGAGAGTATTCATATCATCCGTGAAGTGGCGGCTGAGTTTGATAACCCAGTGATGATGTACTCGATCGGTAAAGATTCGTCGGTAATGTTGCATCTCGCTCGCAAAGCTTTCTACCCAGGAAAGATCCCGTTCCCGCTGCTGCACGTGGATACCGACTGGAAATTTAAAGAGATGATTGAGTTTCGTGATCGTACGGCTGAAAAGTATGGTTTTGAGCTTTTGGTGCATAAGAACCCTGAAGGTTTAGCGATGGGATGTAGTCCGTTTACGCACGGCTCATCTAAGCATACCGATATTATGAAAACACAAGGCCTGAAACAGGCTCTGAATAAATATGGTTTTGATGCGGCTTTTGGTGGGGCTCGTCGAGATGAAGAGAAATCACGTGCTAAAGAGCGTGTCTATTCGTTCCGCGATAAGAACCACACTTGGGATCCAAAGAATCAACGTCCAGAGTTATGGCGTACTTACAACGGTCAGATCAACAAAGGTGAAAGCATTCGTGTCTTCCCGCTATCGAACTGGACTGAACTGGATATCTGGCAATACATCTACTTGGAGAACATCGACATTGTTCCGCTGTATCTAGCAGAAAAGCGTCCTGTTGTTGAGCGTGATGGCATGCTGATCATGGTGGATGATGATCGTATGAAGTTAGAGCCGGGAGAAGTGATTGAAGAGAAGAGCGTACGTTTCCGTACTCTTGGCTGCTACCCGCTTACGGGGGCGATTGAGTCAGATGCGAATACGTTAACTGGCATTATCGAAGAGATGTTGGTGGCAACATCGAGTGAACGTCAAGGCCGCGCGATCGACCACGATCAGTCTGGATCGATGGAACTGAAAAAACGTCAAGGCTACTTCTAATTTAGGATCTAAGGAAAGAAACATGAACAGCGTAGTAGAAGCTCAATTAGAAGAGCTAGGTATCGAAGGTTACCTTACACAGCATCAATACAAATCACTGCTTAGATTCCTTACCTGTGGATCAGTAGATGATGGCAAAAGTACTTTAATCGGCCGATTACTGCATGACTCAAAGCAGATCTATGAAGATCAGTTAGCGGCCGTACATAACGACAGTCAACGTGTGGGCACAACTGGCGAGCGTCCTGACCTAGCGTTGTTGGTCGATGGATTACAGGCAGAGCGAGAGCAGGGGATCACGATTGATGTCGCGTACCGTTACTTCTCTACTCAAAAACGTAAGTTCATCATTGCCGATACTCCGGGGCATGAACAGTACACACGCAATATGGCAACAGGGGCATCAACGTGTGATCTGGCGGTGATCTTAATTGACGCACGTAAAGGTGTGTTGGATCAAACTCGTCGTCATTCGTTTATCTCAAATCTATTGGGTTTAAAACACTTTGTTGTTGCCGTGAACAAAATGGATCTTGTCGATTACTCACAGCAACGATTTGAACAGATCCGCGACGAATATTTGGAGTTTTCTAAGAATCTACAGGGTGAAATCGATATTCAGATTTTACCGCTGTCGGCTTTAGAGGGTGACAATGTTGTAGATGCAAGTGAGAACTTGAGTTGGTTCGAAGGTCCATCTTTGCTTGAGATCCTTGAAACGGTAAACGTTGATCGTGACAAGGCCGTTGGTGAGTTCCGTTTCCCAGTCCAGTACGTGAATCGACCAAACCTAGATTTCCGTGGTTTCTCTGGCACGATTGCGTCAGGTTCTATCAACGTTGGTGATGAGGTTAAGGCGTTACCTTCAGGCAAAATATCGAAAGTTGCTCGTATTGTGACTTTTGATGGCGACCTAGAGCAGGCACAAGCTGGACTGGCAGTGACGCTCACTTTGGAAGACGAAATTGATGTTAGCCGTGGTGATCTAATTGTTCTAGAAAAGGCGCAGATTGAATCGAGTAACCATCTCCTAGCTGATGTGGTTTGGATGACAGAGCAACCGCTTCAGCCGGGGCGTGAGTATGACATCAAGATTGCTGGCAAGAAAACAGTGGGTCGTGTTGAGTCCATTCGTCATCAGTATGACATCAATAACCTTTCAACCCATAGTGCGGTTGAATTACCACTCAACGGTATCGGTTTGTGTGAATGGACGCTGACTGAGTCAGTGGCACTCGATAGCTACACCTCATGCCAAGATACTGGTGGGTTTATCATTATTGACCGCTTAACCAATGTGACAGTTGGTGCTGGCTTGGTACGTGAAAGCTTGACTCAGGTGGAAACGAAAGTCGGTGATTTCTCTGCATTTGAGATCGAACTTAACGCGTTAATCCGCAAGCATTTCCCACACTGGGAATCAAAAGATATCAGTCAGTTACTTAAGTAACCGTCTTACTGGTAGGGAAGTAATATGTGGCAACAAGGATTTGTGTTAGCAATATTATTAGGCATAGTAACCTGCCTGTTGGCTACGCGGATTAAACCGAGTTATATCTTCGCAGGTGCAGCATTCATTGCTTTTCTTGGCGGAATGATTGAGCTCGGTGATGTTGCCACGAATTTTACTAACTCTTCTCTACTGACTTTGGTGCTGCTGATTTTGGCTTCAGCAGCATTGGAGAAAACGCGTTTGGTGAGTTGGGTCAGTCGTTCATTGTCTAATGGTCGTCTAGCCACTGTGGTTGCAAAACTTGGAATTTCAACCGCGTTACTCTCTTCATTTACCAATAACACCGCGGTGGTAGTATCTCTGATTGGTGCCATTAAGCGCAATCAGCAGCATGCCCCATCTAAACTGTTGATCCCTCTCTCTTATGCGGCGATTTTGGGTGGTACGCTCACTTTGATCGGTACATCCACAAACTTGATCATCAATAGCTTTGTTGAAGATGCCGGTTTGCCGAGTTTAGGTTTTTTTGCCCCCACGTTGATCGGTTTGTCTGTGCTGCTTGGTGGCTTGATGATCTTGATCCCCATGAGTTACTTTCTGCCTGATTATGAAGATCATACACAGGATGAGCTGCCTTATTTCTTAGAAGCGCGTGTCGAGCCTGGTTCGCCGTTAGTAGGACGGAGCATCAGTGAAAACAACCTACGTGCGTTACGTAAGTTGTTCTTGGCTGAAGTGGTTCGTGATGGTCAGACTATGCCTTCGGTCGAACCTGATTTTGTCCTTCAAGCTCGTGATCGATTGTTGTTTTGTGGTGATATCGAAAGTGTCGCCACTTTACAGGAGATTCAAGGTTTAACCCTATTTGGTCAACACCATCTTAATGGACAAGGGTTTGTTGAAGTCGTTGTCAGCTCTTCGGCCAGTTTCTGTAATAAGACGCTGAAATCGAGTCATTTTCGAGATCGATTTGATGCAGTAGTGGTAGCTATTCGTCGTGGCCACGAGCGTTTGCAAGGTGGCTTGGGGAATATCACTCTAAATGCAGGGGATACCTTAGTACTTGTTCCTGGTAAGCGTTTTGAACAAGAGAGACAAGCCCATCGCAAAGAGTTTGTGTTGATCAATGCGCTTGGTTCAAGTGCTCGTCTAGACACGAATAAATCGACTTGTGTGTTATTGGGTTTTGCTGGTGTCATATCCTTAGCTTTGCTTGACTTGTTTCCATTGATAAAAGGTTTGTCCGTCTTTCTTTTAGCGGCGCTCTTTTCTGGCGTCATCCAACTTGCCGAATTGCGTAGACGCTTTCCCATCGATATTGTAGTGATCGTTGGTTCGGCGCTGTCAATCGCACAACTGATGTTGTCATCCGGTTTATCGGTCAGTTTGGGTCAGATGTTTATTGAAGGATTCAATGGGTGGGGAGTCTTTGGTGCTTTGGTTGCGACTTACTTGCTTACTCTTATTTTAACTGAACTTGTTACTAACAATGCTGCGGCCGCATTAGCATTTCCAATTGGTTACAGTATGGCTTTGGGCTACGGGGTCGATCCTATGCCATTTATTATGGCGGTGTTGTTTGGTGCAAGTGCGAGCTTTATTTCACCCTACGGTTATCAAACTAACCTTTTGGTTTATAGCGTAGGAAATTACAAAGTTACTGATTATGTTCGAGTGGGAATTCCTTTATCGATTGTTTACTCCGTGTTGGTGTTAACGCTGATTCCACTCTTCTTTCCGTTTTAAAAGGACTCAATTATGACTACGGAAACACCGACTAAAGACGAAAATGTTGTTTGGCATCATCACTCGATTGACAAAGAATTTCGCGCCAAAATCAAAAGACAGCAACCCGTTGTACTTTGGTTTACTGGCTTGTCTGGCGCAGGTAAGTCGACCGTCGCCGGTGCTCTAGAAACGCGTTTGGCTGAATTGGGGCATCACACTTACTTGTTAGATGGAGACAATGTTCGTCATGGTTTGTGTAGTGATCTCGGGTTCTCTGAGCAAGATCGCCGTGAAAACATCCGTCGCATCGGTGAATTGGCTAAGCTGATGGCGGATGCTGGTTTGATCGTCTTGTCCGCTTTTATCTCTCCTCATCGTGCAGAGAGGCAGTTGGTACGTGAAATGCTGCCAGAGGGCGAGTTTTTAGAAGTGTTCGTCAATACTTCATTGGAAGTGTGTGAACAAAGGGATCCTAAAGGTCTGTATAAAAAAGCGCGTGCAGGGGAGATTACTAATTTTACTGGTATCGATTCTGAGTATGAAGCACCACTCAATCCAGAAATTGATCTTCGGGCAGGTGAAAAGTCAATTGATGAGCTGGTTGATGACTGCTTACAAGTATTAAAAGCCCGTAAGGTGATTGCATAAATAAAAAACGCTTCTCTAGAGAAGCGTTTTTTATTTGTCTATCTGTAATGTAATGGGTTATTCAAAACAGATCTCAATAAATGCGTTACCCCATTGAGAAGTGAACGGCATGATAATGATAGAACCTTCGCACTTGTGACGGATGGTGTGGCCTTTACCAGAGACAACGACAGGCGTCGCCATATCAAAATCAAAACCACTTTCGGCTAGGATACGTTTTGCACCACCCGTTACCATGTTAGTGATTTCACCCACCATGTCTGTCACTTCATCGTTCAGCCCATTAGGGCGTTCACCAAGCATATTCTGCATAATTTCAAGAGCGAGGTTTTCATCGAAAGTAATCGACATAGAACCGCGGCTTTGCGGACCTACCATCCCGATTAAACCTGAAACATCTCCACGTGCAATTTCATCTTTTTTGACACGAGGTTTCTGTGGCTTCAATTCCAGTGAAGCCATCGTTTTCAAAACATTCATCAATGAAGCTAAAAACGGGTTTACAAATTCAGCGCGCATAATCTTCTTCTATATCTTATTTCGCTTTGTCAGAGGCACATGACTGACAAATACCATGTGATTCAATAACGTGATTGTTGATGGAAAAACCATGTACTTCCGCATTCTTCTTTAGCAAGGCTACCAAACTATCATCTTGCAGTTCAATAACGTTGCTGCATCTGTCGCAAATCAAAAGATGCGAGTGATGCTTATGGGCATTGCAGGAGCAGCATTGAATATAGCTGTTGGTTGATTCAACACGGTGGATGAATCCCTGTTCGAGCAAAAAGTCCAAGGCTCGATACACAGTAGGTGGTTTGGCCTGGGGTTCACTTACTTTTAACTCGTCTAAAAGCTCATAAGCACTTGCAGCCTTTGGACTTGAGCAAATCAGCTCAAACACTCTTTTGCGTTGGGCGGTAAGCCTTACGCCTCTGGCTGCACATATATCTTCTATTTGCTTTACTAACTGCTGGTCCAAACTTATCACCGTTACCAATGGACATTTTTAATAATATACCATTTCTTGCGGTTTATCGTCGCTCTGTAGGTAATATCAATTCGCTATGTCAGCAGGTTACTTATTCGAAGGATGAATAGTGGTAGCCTGACTTTAATGGCATAAGTTACATTATCTACAATAAAAACGATACAAATTACAGCATTTTACTCACTTCTCATTGCCGGCTTGTGTCCAAGATCTGTAAACCGCGTTCAAAATCAAATTCTTCCAGTGCCTTAGTCAGCTCAGAGAGCTGGTTTCGCGACAAACCAATTTGCAGCCCAGATTGGAGTCCATTGATGATAGAAATTAACACGCCACCTCTTTAGTATTATTTTTTTATTGAGTGCATTGACAATATGGTGATGGTTTCACATATTTATATCAGCTTTGATTCATCAACAGAGGCTAGGTTGAGACTTATGGATAGATCAAACTTAAGGACGTTGGTCGATAGCATTCATGCTGAAATCAGTAACGATAGGCTACACGGGTTACACCGAACCAGTGTGGCATTGAAAGAAGCGATGACTGAATCAGACCGTAGAGAGCTTGTGCAGTATTTTAACTATTTCTCGGTTTGTACGTTCACTGACAACGAATTGATCTTGGAGTATCCCAGTCTTACACTATAAAAATGTTGGCTAACCGAAGGGTTGGCCTTTTTTATTTCGACACAGTGTTGATCCAATCACTACGTCATGGTGGCATGCTCTTATGCACTTTAACTGGTGTAGATAGACAAGCACATGATCTATCAATAGAGAACTTAACCGCTTATTGTCATTCCTTAGTATTCCCTCATTTTTCCTGAATGTTTTCTCTTCTGTGTGTATAATCGCGGATTCTGTTTTGACCACGATGCTCACTGTATAGCGAGACTCACCTTATGAAACCTGATAACACTAGTAAATACGCGGCTAACCGCTTTTCCATTGCACCTATGCTCGATTGGACGGATCGACACTGCCGTTACTTCCACCGCTTGTTGACTAACGAGACTCTGCTTTATACAGAGATGGTCACCACGGGGGCAATTATTCATGGTAAAGGTGACTTCCTAGCATATAACCAGGAAGAGCATCCAGTCGCCCTGCAATTAGGCGGTTCAAATCCTAAGGACTTGGCTACTTGCGCTAAACTGGCGGCAGAGCGTGGCTACGATGAGATTAACTTAAACGTTGGCTGCCCATCTGACCGTGTACAGAATGGCCGCTTTGGTGCTTGTCTAATGGGCGAGCCTCAGTTGGTGGCAGACTGTGTTGCAGCTATGCGTGATGTGGTTGATGTACCTGTAACAGTAAAGACCCGTATTGGTATTGATGATCAAGATTCGTATGAATTCCTGACAGACTTTGTTTCTATCGTCTCAGAGAAAGGCGGTTGTGAGCAATTTACTATCCATGCCCGTAAAGCTTGGCTTTCTGGTCTTAGTCCAAAAGAGAACCGAGAGATCCCACCACTGGACTACCCACGCGCATATCAACTAAAGAAAGACTTCTCTCATTTAGTGATCGCTGTGAATGGTGGCGTTAAAACTCTGCAAGAGACTAAAGAGCACTTGCAGCATCTTGATGGTGTGATGGTAGGGCGCGAAGCATATCAGAATCCCTATATCTTAGCTGAGGTCGATCAACAGATCTTTGGATTAGATAAGCCAATTAAAAAGCGTACTCAGGTTGTGGAAGAAATGTATCCATACATTGAACAGCAGCTTTCGAATGGGGCGTACTTAGGTCATATTACTCGTCATATGTTGGGTTTGTTCCAGAACATGCCGGGAGCTCGTCAATGGCGCCGCCATATTAGTGAAAACGCTCATAAGCCAGGATCGGGCATAGAAGTGGTCGAAGCGGCACTAGCGAAAATTCCAAAAGAGTTGAATGTGTAAAAATTACCAACGGGGTTGGTGAAAATTACCATTATCTATCGAAGAAAAGAGTGCTATTTAATAGCGCTCTTTTTTATTTTCTATATTTTCAATGCCTTAGCGTGTTGGTCAAGGTTGGCACGCATCCTGAAATAGAGGTTAGTAACAACAAAGGAGATTGATATGTTTGAGCTAATCTTTATTTTGGTATTTGTAGCAACATTACTGGTCACTGGAGTGACTATGGTTACCGTGTTTGTCGGAGTTGCTTTTTCTCTGGTAGTCATGGTGCTTCTAGGAATGGTTGGCGCAGTGATCAAGCTCATTCCATGGTTGATTGTGATTGCTATTGGCGTTTGGTTCTTCAAGAACTATGTGGTTCAGCCTCGATAACAGGACTCTACTGAGAAATATTTACTGGCTAGAGGTATGTCTATGTTAGAATTTGACGAACATCATACTTATCTAGCCATGTGCAGCTCGATTCGGGGCTGTCTGAAGTGAATACTTGGAGAACTAATCCCATGGGTTTTAAAACCGCCAGTGCATTCGCCATCGCGGCAGTCGTTTCTGCGTCAGCTTTTGCTGAGTCCTCTCTAACAACTAAGTTTGGCGCTGAAGCGTGGCTAACAGACACTAAAGTGAACGAGGTCACTCGAGATGGTGATACAACACCAAGTGTTTATGTAGCGGTTGAACACGGTATCAAATATGTGCCTGATGCACGTCTGCGCTACACGAGCGTTGATGCTGATTACATGGCTTTTGATAAACTGGATTTAACTTTGTACTACCGTGTTATGGAGCATGATTTAATGCATTTCGATGCGGGTATGACGTTCAGTGACCTAGGTAATACTAAATATATCAACCCTGAAAATAGCGCTAGCACAACGTTTGATAAAACCATTTGGGCTTGGTACGGTTATGCAGAAATCACGGTGCCTAACACCAATTTCGATGTCATCGGTGAAATGAACTTTGGTGATAGTAGCGGTATTAAGAGTACCGACTTGATGGCAGGTGTACAGTACCGCTTACCTGTTGGTGAGAATACATTGGCTTTCCGTGGTGGTTACCGCGTGATTGATTTGGAGTCGGAAGAGTTCCCGAATACTAAGGGCGACCCGTTTATTTTTGCTAATGGCTTCTTTGCTGGCGCAGAGTTTTCTTTCTAAACATCTGAGTCTATTTTTTAAAACGTCGCTATCTAAAGCGGCGTTTTTTTATATCTATTGATTATATCCGTTCATTTCGTTTAGCACTTTTTCTGTCATTGGCCATGCTTAATAAGGAATTTTCGCCAGAGAAAGGAACCTCATGACTATCACTGAACTTCGAAATCTATATCGTGAGAATCAGCTAGTTGAAGCCATTATCGAGCCTTCAGCACAAGAAGGAAGCTGGATTGTGGAATTTCGCCATGCTCGTGGTGGCTTTGTTCTTTTGACCGACTCTCACGGTGAAGAGTGTCATTATATGGACCTCGATCTAGCGTCAAAGTCAGCAATGGCGGTAGGTTTCAAGCAGGTTCGCGTAGAGGCAAAATAGCATTTGATGATTGTTGTCTCCCTATTCTTTAATTCAAAAAGTTATAAAACATTCACTTCTATTCTTTCTTGTTATTAAAGAGAGTGGTTAATCTATCATCACGCAATGAATAGGGATGTCGAGACCATGTCTTTAAACAAGAACGTGTCCTCTCAAGGAAACACGCCACAAGAACTACCATCGATCGCAGCTCCTCTGAATGATCAACAGCTGAACTCGCTACAACAGACCGTTGCAGACTTGTCTTCTCAGCAGTTGGCATGGGTGAGTGGATATTTTTGGGGATTGGCCCAAACACAGACCGTGTCTGCTGCCGCACCAATCAACCAAGCCGTTGCTGCTGTAGCGGCAAAGCCTGCTGGTAAACTATCAATTATTTTTGCTTCACAAACCGGCAATGCTAAAGGTGTTGCAGAAGCGCTAGAGCAAGAAGCAAAAGCCTTGGGTATTGAAGCAGAGCTATTCGATGCCAGTGACTATAAAGGTAAGAACCTAGCCAAAGAAACACATGTAATTATTGTGGCTTCAACGAATGGTGAAGGTGAAGCGCCGGACAATGCGATTGAATTGCATGAGTTTTTGCAGTCTAAGAAAGCACCTAAATTAGCGAACCTGAAATATGGTGTGATTGGTCTGGGTGACTCTAGCTATGAGTTCTTCTGCCAAACTGGTAAAGATTTTGACGCTTACCTTGCGAAGCAAGGCGCGACGGCTTTCATTGATCGAATTGATTGTGATGTTGACTATGAAGCGTCCGCGTCTGAATGGCGTGCTAAAGCGCTGGAGACAGTGAAAGAAGATCTCTCTTCTGGGCAAGAAGCGGATATAGTCCAGCTTCCAGTGGCTCAGGCTGCTGGACACTCTCAGTACAGTAAGCAAAAACCTTATACCGCCACTTTGCTGACTAGCCAAAAAATTACAGGCCGTGATTCAGGGAAAGATGTTCGTCATATCGAAATCGACTTGGACGGCTCGGGCTTAACATATCAACCGGGTGATGCGCTTGGGGTATGGTTTGAAAACAGCTCTGAGCTTGCTAACGCAATCTTAGCAAAAGTGGGTTTATCTGGGGTGGAAAGCGTTGAAGTGGATGGTGAAAGCCTGTCAATTCATAGTGCGCTGGTGGCTAAATATGAGATCACTGCATCTAACCCACAACTGGTCGCGAAGTACGCCGAACTGTCCGGTAGTAAAAAACTACAAAAACTGGCTCAAGATAAAGACCAATTGCGTGAATACGCAACCAATACCCAGGTCGTTGATGTTCTTGATGAAAAGAAAACCAAGTTAACCGCAGATCAACTGATTGGTTTGCTGCGTCGTTTGACCCCTCGCCTATACTCAATCGCTTCGAGTCAGGCAGAAGTAGACCAAGAAGTTCATCTAACCGTTGGCCTTGTTGAATATGATAAAGGTGACGATAAGCGCTACGGCGGTGCCTCAAGCTTCTTGTCACAGCGACTGGAAGAGGGGGGGGTGGTTAAAGTGTTTGTTGAAAACAACAATAACTTCAAATTGCCTCAAGATGACAACACTCCCGTCATTATGATTGGTCCTGGTACTGGTATTGCGCCTTTCCGTAGCTTTATTCAAGAGCGAGATAACCGCGATGCTGAAGGCAAGAACTGGTTATTCTTCGGTGACCGCACCTTTACTCAAGACTTCCTCTATCAAGTGGAGTGGCAGAAGTACCTCAAATCTGGATTACTTAATCGTCTAGATGTTGCTTTTAGCCGTGACCAAGTAGAGAAGGTCTACGTCCAACACCGCATCCTAGAAAATGCTGAGCAGGTTTGGCAGTGGATTCAAGATGGTGCCTATATCTATGTTTGTGGTGACGCAACTCGAATGGCAAAAGATGTGCACGAAGCATTGGTAATTGTTGCTGAGCAACAAGGCAAGATGTCTCGTGATGATGCAGAAGAATTTATTAACGACTTACGTAAAGCAAAACGTTACCAAAGGGATGTGTACTAATGAGTAATAAGCAGGAAGTATTGGGTGAAGTTCTAGGACCTCTTTCGGATAACGAACGCCTCAAAACTCAAAGTAATTTCTTACGTGGCACAATCGAGCAAGATTTACAGGACCGTATTACTGGTGGATTTACAGCAGATAACTTTCAGCTGATTCGTTTCCACGGAATGTACCAGCAAGATGACCGCGATATTCGAAATGAACGTGCTAAGCAAAAACTCGAACCACTGCACAATGTAATGCTACGCGCGCGCATGCCAGGTGGCATCATTACACCAAAACAGTGGCTTGCGATTGATAAGTTTGCTACCGAGCATTCGCTTTATGGCAGTATTCGTCTAACGACACGTCAAACGTTTCAGTTTCACGGTGTACTAAAGCCAAATATCAAGCTCATGCACCAAACCTTAAACAGCATTGGGATTGACTCAATAGCGACGGCTGGTGACGTAAACCGTAACGTCCTATGTACCACTAACCCAATTGAGTCTGAGTTACATCAAGAAGCTTATGAATGGGCGAAGAAGATCAGTGAGCACTTGCTGCCAAAAACCAAAGCGTACGCTGAGATCTGGTTGGATGGCGAGAAAGTGGAAACAACAGAAGATGACGAACCAATTTTAGGTAAGACGTATCTTCCTCGTAAGTTCAAAACAACGGTTGTCATTCCGCCACTAAATGATGTCGACGTACATGCGAATGACCTGAACTTCGTCGCGATTGGTGAAAATGGAAAATTAATTGGCTTCAACGTATTAGTTGGCGGTGGCCTTGCTATGACGCACGGCGATACATCTACCTATGCTCGCCGCGCAGATGACTTTGGGTTTATCCCTCTAGAAAAGACGCTAGATGTCGCTGCGGCAGTAGTCACCACTCAGCGTGATTGGGGGAACCGCTCAAATCGTAAAAATGCAAAAACTAAGTACACACTCGATCGTGTCGGTATTGATGTCTTTAAAGCGGAAGTCGAAAAGCGAGCTGGCGTGACGTTCTCAGATAGCCGTCCATACGAGTTTACTGATCGTGGTGACCGCATTGGATGGGTTGAAGGTATAGACGGTAAACACCACTTAGCTCTATTTATCGAAAATGGTCGTCTGCTTGATTACCCAGGCAAACCGCTTAAAACAGGTGTTGCTGAAATTGCCAAAATTCACAAAGGCGATTTCCGCATGACAGCAAACCAAAACTTGATTGTTGCTGGTGTAGCGAAAAGCCAGAAAGCAAAAATTGAAAAGATCGCCCGTGAACATGGTTTGATCGATGACAGCGTGAGTGAGCAGCGCAAAAACTCAATGGCGTGTGTGGCATTCCCAACATGTCCATTAGCGATGGCTGAAGCAGAGCGTTTCCTTCCGCAGTTTGTTACAGACGTAGAAGGCATCCTAGAAAAACACGGCTTACCAGAAGATGACAATATTATATTGCGAGTCACTGGTTGTCCGAATGGCTGTGGACGCGCAATGTTGGCTGAAATCGGATTGGTTGGTAAAGCGCCAGGTCGTTACAACCTGCACCTTGGTGGTAACCGAGCGGGTACGCGTATTCCGAAGATGTATAAAGAGAACATCACAGATAAACAGATACTAGAAGAAATTGATCTGCTAGTTGGTCGTTGGGCGAAAGAACGCGAAGAGGGTGAAGGGTTTGGTGACTTTGCTATACGCGCAGGCATCATCCAAGAAGTTAAAGTGTCTAAGAGGGACTTATATGCTTGATTCTGTCGCTTCCAAACCGAAGTTAGCAGAACTGCTCTCATTAACTAAGACGGAGCAAATACTCCGTCTTGCACAAATTAATGGTGAGCTAGAGAAGCTAACCGCTGAGCAAAGAGTTGCTTGGGCATTAGAAAACCTCGAAGGTCAGTTTGCGGTCTCTTCAAGTTTTGGTGTTCAAGCGGCTGTGATGCTACACCTTGTGACTCAACAGTCCCCAGATATCCCAGTCATCTTAACCGATACAGGCTATCTATTTCCCGAAACGTATCGCTTTATCGATCAGTTAAGTGAACAGTTGACTTTAAATCTCAAAGTTTATCGAGCAGTAGAGAGTCCAAACTGGCAAGAAGCGCGTTACGGAAATCTGTGGGAGCAAGGTATAGAGGGAATAGAGAAATACAACAAGATAAACAAAGTCGAACCAATGCGTCGCGCGTTGGATGAACTAGAAGTTGGAACTTGGTTCTCTGGCCTACGCCGAGAGCAATCTAAGTCACGTACCAACTTGCCGATCTTGTCTATCCAAAATGGTGTGTTTAAATTCCTACCCGTAATCGACTGGACTAATAAAGATGTTCATTACTACCTAGAAGAACATGGTCTGCCATATCACCCACTAAGAGATGAAGGTTATCTGTCCGTTGGTGATACCCATACCACGAAAAAATGGGAACCAGGAATGAGTGAAGAAGAAACTCGTTTCTTTGGTTTAAAGCGTGAATGTGGGCTTCATGAAGATGACGCTAATGAGCAAGATGGTTCCGGTATCTAATCTGCTCTCTTATATATAAGAAGAAAGGTCGCAATGCGGCCTTTTCTTTGGTCTAAAAAATAGCAATTGTGGATAACTCTGTGAGTATGATGTTTGCTAATTTGGGGTAAAGTTGGATAAATAAAGCTTTGAGCGAAAAAACGACATTTAGACGTTATTTTTGCAATTTTTTCAAAATAACGCTTGCCAATGTGAGCGCGATCTCTATAATGCCTCCTCGTCGACAGGGCAAGAGCTCACAAGGGTTCAAGCGAAGTCGATACGGTTAACTAGCCAAGCAAGTTGCTTGAAAAAAAGTTTGAAAAAAGTGGTTGACACTAAAACTTAAATCGCTAGAATGGCCGCCTCTTCCGAGTGATACAAATCACGCAGAAGAGAAGCTCTTTAAAAATATAGACCTATCAATCTGTGTGGGCACTCGTTGATGATAATCCAATTAGAAATTTCTCTAAATAAAGAGGGGTTTCAAATTAGGTTTCAATGAAACGAAGTGACCAAACGAGACTTCTTTTGGAAACATTAGAGGACTTGGCACAGTCAATTCATTATCGTTCTGTTGGAACGATAATAGCTTTAAAATTACATGTTTATGTTTTCATAAATATCAGTTTTGAAGTCAGTATTCATTGAGCCGAACAAAATCTTAAATTGAAGAGTTTGATCATGGCTCAGATTGAACGCTGGCGGCAGGCCTAACACATGCAAGTCGAGCGGAAACGAGTTAACTGAACCTTCGGGGAACGTTAACGGCGTCGAGCGGCGGACGGGTGAGTAATGCCTGGGAAATTGCCCTGATGTGGGGGATAACCATTGGAAACGATGGCTAATACCGCATAATAGCTTCGGCTCAAAGAGGGGGACCTTCGGGCCTCTCGCGTCAGGATATGCCCAGGTGGGATTAGCTAGTTGGTGAGGTAATGGCTCACCAAGGCGACGATCCCTA
>NZ_JBNJOH010000026.1:0-58698 GCF_050113735.1 Vibrio sp. TRT 2004
ACATACTACCAATCATTGAGATAATCCTTTTCTACCAAACGCTCCATGTTGCTCATAACGCTTATTAGACGACAAATCGTCGTCTTTCATATTTCGACGTTGCAGTCATTTTCATATTAACTCAACTGACAATCAATAAGTTATGACACATGAAGGGAAGTTAGATTGCAATATGTCGCCTAGTAACGGGAATGATGAGTTATCAACTCAATCGAATAAGTTTTAGTAGAGTAAACGCACGCCCTCTGAATTGTGTAGAATATTTAGTCTAAGTGATTTTGGGGCACACCTGAGTTACGAAGTGCCATTCGTAACGGTTCTGGACAAAACCTTGTTACGAACTTCAGAAAGCCAAAAGGCTTCGGATAACAGGCTCGTAGCTTTTAGCAATGATATATAAGGGAAGAATTGCTCATTCTTTGACCAACGCTGATAACCTAAGACAGCGATTACCGCTGAAAACAAAGCTAGTACTACCAATATGATAAGCTTTAGTTATGGGTAAGCAAACTGATTAACCATTTGATCTAAAGCGATCGAACCAGCTAATAGCGCTAATGCAGTTCTTCTCCAAGTTAAATACATCCTTTCATTCCCCCATTTGGTCATCGAAATAGTAACACTCAGTGCATAAAGATGAGTAAGACATAATAAACAAAGTCGCGATTAATCACATTAAGCTACTTTTATATTGCCGTGCTATAAAATGAGGATGTAAAAAGTCTCTACCTAAGTAGAGACTTTATTAGCAGATGACACTTTTTACTGCGAAAGAGTAAAAGTGGCAGATTAAGTGTATTAATAACTTGAGGTGCTTAACGAAGGCGCCGTAAAGTCACTGTCTTTACTATAAAAAGTGGCGTATTTTTGCCCTCCAGAATCACCACTGTACAATCGCAATGAGATCTGTTGTTTACCCTGCTCTAATGCAGATTTCACTAATCCAGTCACGTCAATCGCTACCGTCTGATCCGTAGTATTTACTGCAACCGTAATCGGCGTGCTATTTCCTCTCGAGAGTGAATTAAAGGTCACATTACTTTCAGTCCAATTGGAGTCAATTTCTGCAATATTGAACGTCATGGCTTGGCCAATTGATTTCACCTCAAGTAAAACTTCAGCACGATTTAACGCATCCGCTCTTAAATACCCAATCGGGAACTTAAGCACACTTTCACGTGTTAAACTTGATGAATTGGGATCCAGCTTTACGATCAAGCGTGAATCATAACCAAAATTCCCATCAGCAGAAGTGCCACCTTGAACAAATGCATCTTCAACAGCATTAATCTGCTCTTCTATCGGGTTATAATCGATGTTAATCACAGGGCCGGCAGCTGCATTTTCTTTACTGTTAAACGTCACCCAGTTATTTGAACCATTATTGGCAACTTCAAGTTTCAGGCTAATCGCATTTAAGCCTTGTTGGACAGCAGTTCGTACAGCATCCGTGATATCCCATTGGAATACACCATTGTTATTCGTTGCCGTAGCCACTTGCACGCCGGTAGCAGGTGCAGTATTCGCAGTTATTGCAGACTCATCCCACGAGTTATCATTCACCAAATAGGCAACAACGGGCTGAGCTTCGCCGACATTAAAAACAGATAACTCAAGCTTAGCGGTGTTTAATGCAGAGGCATTTACCTGATCGATTGGAAATTGAAGGTAAGCATGACGTCGATATGCGGAATTAGAATCTGCTTTAACCGCGATTTTTTCAGAGGTACCGTAGTTGTCATCAGAGTAGCCTCCGTAACGCACAAAGGTATCTGATGCGGCTTGCAACACGAGATCGGGAGTGAGCTGAATGTCACCCATAGCCAAGGAGTCCGATGAAACATTGGTTTGCTGGTAATTCGGCGCACTCAATTGGGATGATGCTCCACCGTGCGTATTGTATAAGCTCACCGTTGCGGTGGTATACGCCTGATCCGGATCAGCAAAATACAGTGTTGGTTGCTGCGAACTGCCCCCCGTGACCACAAACATGCCAGCTTGGTCAGACACCAGCGTCAGCTCTGTATTACTCCATTGACCCGCTTCTCGCAGTACAAGTTGCAAAACGTCATCACGCTTATCATATACCGCCAATGTGTTCCCTTCTTGATAGGTCACAAACCGGTTACGAGGATTTAAGTTTGATACTGAATTAGCACTGACTCCCGGATAGATAGCGTAACTAAAGGTTGCGTTTGCAGGATAAGCACCATGATCAATCCAGCTAGTAAACACCGTGCCCGTAATGTCACGGTCACTTTCTGAGTTGTTTACTCGCGTCCACTTGCCAATACGCTCTTCAACACTGACCTTATAGGTATTGTTGTCGAGCGGCATATAAGCCGTGCCATTATGCAGCAGGTAGGCCAGCTCTTCGCCGCTATAGCTATTTTCACCCAAAGTTAAAGAGTCTGTACTCCCATTACTAAGCCCAATGGTCACATTATCGCGAAACCAATTTTGCTCAAGAGATGTGGTAACCAGACCTGCTTGACTGGAAGTGACCTCTGAGGCCATCGCAACAATAGCGTCGGAGAAAACGAAGTTCGCCTTCTTAACTGTGACCCCAAATTTATTTTGGCTATGTACCATGATGGCGTTGTTTGCAGCCGACATAACACCAGAAAATGCAATACCTTTGCTATTCCAGCCTACGTTCATCGACTGGCCTTCTCTTCCAGTCACGCCGGGGATTTTCAACCAGTCCCACAAAGGAAATATGTTGTAGTACTCATCTCCTGACAAACGGATGGAATGCGATCCCATAGACATCAAAGCGCCTAGTAAGTTTTCACCATTGCCCTGTTCAATCGCCATGGTTCGATTAGAATGAGTGAGTGCAGAATATTGATAAGCCTGTTCATTTTTAAGCAAATAATCGCCATTCCAATACCCTTTCACGCCCCGGTACGGCATTTGAGCTGCAGATACTTGTCCACTGGTCACTTTATTAACCAGTTCAAAGTGTTCAGCTCTATCAGGATTGAGTCGTTGTAATGCATCCGTAGAGAACCCGCGACCAAGGTTGTTTTCTCTTGAAACACCACCTCGTCCACCCGTTAGATAGTCATGATAGCGACCACGGAATGTGGGATACATGCCTTGATCCATAAAACCTTCTAACGAGTTTTGGCTATTGGTGCTCATCGAGTAATAACCGCGCGTAAACGCTTCAACCTGAAGTGTCCGCATGACCAAAACCCAACCATAAGAGTTAGTATTAAGCATCGGACCATGAGCAAAGAAACTCTTATCTGCATTGATCCCAATATCATTACGACCAACTTCATTCAGTGCTTCATTACTGTAATAGCTCAACCTTTCTGAGTTGTCTCTTACCACGCCGCTATACATGTTCGCTATGGCAATATCAATCGCATTGGCTCCTCGACCATAACTCCAGTGGCTTCGAGCATTCAGGTATTTCGCGTCAACTAACGCTTGGTAATCTACCGCATTGACCGGGATTTGATTCGCTCTGACATACACCACCAATTCACCTACCTTGTGGGGAATACCAATGTAATTGAACCACCAGCCTGTATGAGTATATTGAGCTTCTGCAAAGTGTTTCATTCCCGCTGAAATGGTTGTAAGCAGTGTCGGAGATGTACTTTCGTTACATTGAGTATTGGTGTAACAACGCGCTAAAGCCAGTAAGCGATCTAAATGTTCGGTCACAGGAAAAGCTGCTGCGGTTGAGGATACATAGTCAATATCCGACCATTGACCGGTCTCTGGATTAAACTCTCCGCCTTCCGATATCGGAGCAATCCAATTGCCTACGTCAGTCACACTAGGCTTTGTAGCATCGATATACGCTGCCATTTGCTGCGCTACACCATCGCGAATATCTGCGTCACTCTGAACCGAGGCAGTAACGGCAGACGTTGTATCTACAGGCATCGCGATTGCTATCGGCGTCGCTAAAAGCCCCATACTCATCGTAAGAGCGCTTAACTTAAGTACTGTCATTTTTTTCATGTTTGTCACCAATTCCTTCTATCAAGTAAGGATTAAATGGTTGAACACTATTCTCGAACACGAACCCTAAATAGCCCCCTACCTGTTACCTGCGAGAATCTAAATGCTGACTACAAAAACCCCCTTTCCCATAATCAACAGCATCAGTATGTAACATTAATACATAAATGCATTTAATAATTGTACTCTTACGACATAACTCACACTTCTATTTATAAAATCACAAATGTACTTTCATTACACACTAAAAAGAAGCTACGGTAATGAAACTCCAGATAAGTTTATAAATAAGGATTTGAATTTATGCGAGACACCAAGATTGATGCATTGATTGAAAATGAAATGAATTCAAAAACATTAGGGCTTTCAAAAATGAGTACGTTTGAAATCCTACAAACCATCAATACACACGATAAAACGGTCGCTAGAGCCATTGAAAAACAACTTCCTGCTGTAGAAAAAGCCGTGGATGCGATTTGCATGCAACTACTCAACGGTGGTCGGATATTTTATGTCGGCGCCGGAACGAGTGGTCGTCTGGCCGTTCTGGATAGTGCTGAATGTCCCCCTACCTTCGGTACCGATCCAGAACTGGTTCAGTCGATCATCGCTGGCGGGTTAGATGCCATGCTAGCCGCTGTCGAAGATGTGGAAGACAGCGATACCTTATCGATCAGCGCATTAGAATATCGAAACCTCAAGCCTGTCGACGTGGTCATCGGTATTTCTGCCAGTGGACGAACCCCGTTTGCACTTTCAGCGCTGAAATACGCCAATGAAATGGGTTGCTTAACTATTGCCATTTGTACTCGTGGCACATCCCCAATGGAACAAGAAGCTAAAATTGCAATCGCACCTGACGTTGGCCCTGAAGTGCTAAGCGGCTCTTCGAGAATGAAAAGTGGTACTGCACAAAAAATGCTGCTGGGCATGATCAGTACCACCGTTATGACCCGTTTAGGCAAAGTTTATAACAACCAGATGATCGATCTTGTTGCTAACAACGAAAAGCTGATTTATCGCGCAGAGAATATGGTCGCCTCCATCTGCCAAATCCCAGTGGAGAAAGCCAAACAATTTCTCGAAAAGGCTCAATATAAACCTCGAATTGCAGCGCTTATGTGCCTAGGAAAAGTCTCCTATGAGCAAGCACTTAAGTGCATTGAGAACGAATTCCAAACACTAGAAGAACAACTTATTACCGCTAAACAGCGCCACACCAGTAACTAAAATAACATTAGAAAGAGAGAACACTATGGGTATCAACCTAACTCGAGTTGACAATCGTTTGCTCCACGGTCAAGTTGCAGTGGCATGGAGCCATCACTCCGGTGCCAATCTGATCGTCATCGCCAATGATGATGTTGCACAAGATTCAGTACAACAAAACCTGATGACTATGTCAGCAGGAAACATGGGCGTACGATTTTTCTCCATTCAAAAAACCATCGATGTCATCCACAACGCCTCACCAGAGCAGCATATTATTCTTATCGTAAGAACGCCTCAAGACGTGGTTCGCTTAGTTGAAGGTGGGGTGCCACTCAATGACATCAACATTGGCAACATGCACTTCTCCGAGGGAAAAAAACAGATTCATGTCACCGTATCGGTTGATGACAACGACATGCAAGCGTTCAAGCGCCTTAAAGAACTCGGAGTACGTTTTGCCATCCAGCGTATGCCTGAAGAAGACAAGCTGGATATTTTTGAACTCTACGACGCATATAAGGGATAGATATGTTTGAAATACTATTAATCGGACTGTGGGCGGCCTTTGCAGGCGTCGACTTTTATAGCGGGCAGTTTTATTTTGGACGCCCTATCGTAACCGGCCCTGTTGTTGGTTTGATCTTAGGTGATTACCAAACGGGCCTTGCAGTAGGTGCGGCACTTGAGCTTGCATGGCTTGGCTTAGTGCCCATTGCTGGTGCGCAGCCACCCAATGTCACCATCGGTGCTGTGGTAGGTACAGCATTCGCAATTCAAGGCGGTTTTGCTCCAGAAGTCGTGGTGGGTATTGCACTACCGTTCGCTATCTTGATGCAACAACTGATCGTACTTCAATTTACCGTGTTCTCAGGCTTAATGCACAAAGCTGACGACTTAGCACAACAAGGTGATGATAAAGGGATCGCCCGTATCAATCATTTAGGCATGCTCTCTTTAGGGTGTCTTTATTTTATCACCGCTGTACTGCCTGTTTACTTTGGCGAAGAAGTTGCTAACACCATTATTACCTACGTTCCTGAAGGCATCATCACTGGTCTTAAAATAGCGGGGGGTTTAATGCCAGCACTTGGCTTTGCGATGCTACTTAAGATCATGTTTAAAAAGGCATTCATCCCCTACTTTGTTGCCGGGTTTGCAGCCATGACATATTTGAATCTTCCGGTACTTGCTATCGCTATTTTCGCTACATGTATCGCCGTCATTGACTACATGACGCGACAACGAATAGAAGAAAATAAGCCAGCTGTTACATCAAACCAAAACCAAGGCGGAGGTATTTAAGATGTCAGAACAACTAACTCAACAAGCATCTGTTGCCGAACAAAATAAGACAAGCTCAAATGCACTGCCCAAGAGTGTGGTTAGGAAAATATTGTGGCGACAACTCTTTATTCAGGCTTCATTTAACTACGAGCGGATGCAAGCGTGTGGCTTTCTCTGGGCGATTTCGCCGGGTTTAAAGCATATCCACAAGCAAAAAGAACGTTTAGGCGAGTCAATGCGGGCTCACATGGACTTCTTTAACTCACACACTTATTTGGTGACGTTTATTCTGGGCCTTGTCCTTGCAATGGAGCAGAGTAAACAAAAAGTAGAAACCATTCGTGCGTTTAAAGTGGCGGCAATGGGCCCCATTGCAGGAATTGGCGATGCAATGTTTAACCTTACGCTAAAACCAATTAGTGCAGCCATTGCGGCTTCTTTAGCACTGGATAATGTGGCATTAGCGCCCATTTTCTATCTGTTGCTACTGAACGTCACCCGACTAAGCATACAAATTCCGTTGTTCAAGTATGGATACGAGTCCGGCTTGAAAGCACTGGACAAGCTGAAAGACCACACCGTTGCGATGGCTCGCTCTGCAACCATCGTCGGTATTATGGTAATTGGTGCTATGTCTGCCCAGTTTGTAAAACTAAAGACTACAGCCACCATTGGTTATGCGGACACGACCTTTAATATCCAAACCGACTTACTGGATAAAATTGTCCCGAACATTCTACCAGTACTGTTCGTACTCCTGACTTACCGCCTACTTATGAAAGGCCTCTCTCCAACGAAGATCATATTCCTGATGATTTTGTTCGGTATCGGTGGTCATTACATCGGCATTTTATAACGGCTCTTGTGGCCTCTAATGCGGGCTTTGCCCGCATTCTTAACCTAATTCATTCATAGGACGAAATATGATAGCTGTAATTCTCGTTGGTCACGGTCATTTTGGCTCAGGTTTAGGCCAAGCAATTCACCAAATTATTGGTGCCCAACCTAATTTCTCAACCATTGATTTTGTTGAAGGCATTTCTGTTCCTGAACTCGAAACCCTGATGCTGAAAGAAGTCGACAAACTAGACACCACAGACGGCGTAGTTTTCTTCACCGACTTATTAGGTGGCAGCCCATTCCGAGTGGCCTCACAAATCGCCCTGCAGAGAGATGATGTCGAAGTGATTTCAGGCACCAACTTACAACTGTGTGTCGAGATGTTGTTAGAACGAGAAGATTTAGATCTAATTGAATTTGCCAAGACAGCAGTAGTCAGTGGGCATAACGGACTGACACGATTAGCCGACGCACTAGAAGCCTCACGCCAAGATAATTCATCAGAAGATGGTATCTAACGACTGAGGTTGGACGCATGGAATTCATTTCACTCTTACTCAGTAACGCCACCAGCTATAGCATATTACTTCAGCTTGCGATGGGATTGGTGCTTGGGCTAGCAATGGGGTTAACCGGTGTGGGCGGTGGAATTCTTATCATCCCACTTCTTCAGTTCGTATTTCATATGGAACCAGTGCTTGCGGTCGGAACCGCAAGCCTGATCGCATCATTAGTAAAAGTGAATGCGAGTTTTTGCCATATCAAAGCCGCCAATGTTGACTGGCGCAGTGTTAAAGGCATTCTGCTTGGGGCGATTCCTATTGGAATGTTAAGTGCTTCAACGGTCGTGTATTTGCATCAACATGAAGACTATAACCAACTGATTTCCACCATCACACAAGTTCTCATTGTGTTGATGATGTTTTATGCCCTTTTTTCACTCATGCGCAAATATATGAAAAGCCAACACCCTCAGCAGCAAACAATGGCGTTATCCGCTACATCAAATTGGTCTTATCGTCGCGCTTCAAGTTTGGGGGCTTTTTGTGGGCTTATCATAGGAACGACTGGCATTGGTGGTGGCGTATTGCTTCTTCCAGTACTTAATTCTTACTTAGGTATTGGGATAAAAAAAGCCGTTGGCTCGTCTATTGTTATTGCATTGGCTTTATCGGCCAGTACCTCTTTCATTTACGCGAAAGGAGGCCAAAGTGATATCCCTACTGCGTTTACCTTGGTTGTTGGGTCTTTGCTTGGTGTTCCACTTTCAACATTGTTGCTTAAACAACTCTCTGAAACCAAGTTGTATTTAACGACGTTAAGCGTGATATGTGTAAGCATATTGATTATGATGTTAAGAAACATTCTTTAAACTTCAACATATATTTCAGGCGTCTATATGTCAGATCTTATTCCTAGGTTGGAAACACTATCGGTACATGGTAGTGAAGCAGAAAAGAAAATTTCTGGATTTCTTCTGAACGATAAAAAAAACAACATCTCTACACTTAGCGCCATCGCTCTAGGGAAACAGTGTGGTGTGAGTAATGCGTCTGTCATCCGCTTCGCACAACATCTTGGATACAAAGGATACTCCGAATTCAAGCTGGAATATTTAGCGATTCAAAAACACGATGTAGGAGAAATTCTATACAGCGACGTCCGCTTAGATGACTCCCCTTCTGAGGTGATCCAAAAAGCAGGATATCTATTTAGCAAGAATGTTGAAAACTCCATTAAAGTTGTTGAACCTGAAGTGTTAGACCAGCTTGCAAATGCTATCGTCAACGCTGAAAAAATTGCGCTATTTGGCGTCGGCTCATCCGGTGTCGTGGCATCTGATGCTTGTCAAAAGCTCATTCGAATTAATAAAAACGTACTTTTTAACTCAGACACGCATGTTCAACGTGCCTACGCGAGTATGTTGACGGAAAACGATCTTGCTCTGGCTTTTACCACCCGAGGGCAAACTAAAGAAGTCCTTCAGTCACTCGAAATTGCTCAACAATCAGGTTGCACGGTGTCTGCGATTACTCGTTATGGAAAAACACCGACAACCAAAATGGCGGATCTTGTGCTGCCATTTGCTTACCAAGAGCGCCACCACGAATTAGGCATGATCACTCCTCAATTATCTCAAATGATGCTGTTTGATATTTTGTTCTTTAGAGTCACCGCCTTGATGGGTGACAGTGCAACCTCTTCCTTAAAACGTATCCGTAACACCTTTTCAAATCTCAATCAAAATAATTAAAAAAACGGAAGGTGATTAGCCTTCCGTTTCTTTACTATTTAGCTGATTTTAAGCCTTTGATGTTCCATGGCACCAACACTTCTAGGTTATCGGGGCTACCGCCAGTCGTTCAAAGCAATATGTTAGATACTCTACCGATACCAAACCATTCGCTTTGACCATCTCAACTAAATTATACAAGATGCAACTACTGCACTTTTTGTAAATAACCACGCCTTCAGTCCAACCACAAATGGACGAATAGCTCGCTGAGAAGTTGCTTGAAATTGAAGCTATGAAAAAAGTGAACGCCATCTTCTCGAAAACTTATTGTCCGATACCTTACCTTATTGATGCTCACCGTGGTGGCTCATCACTAGAGTTTTTGTGATAAGAAAAAGTAAGCCGAATACCAAAGTGAGCACGGCGCGGAAAATCTAATGTAAAACACTATGGGGCAATTTCGTGTCACATGCCCCGCCAACACACATCTGGACAAAAATGCGTTAGGGAAAAGCGAGCATTAGCAATTCATGAATAACCAGTGGTATGGCAAAGTTTGCTAAGCGTTTGCCGAGCTTCAATCAACTTAGTCAGTAATAACATGCATCCTGCCGACTGAGTATTCTGTAGGGTGCACCTCTCGATATAAATCCTTTTTCTCCCCTACGGTCATCAATCTAAAAAGATCATTATGCTCTTGTGAGGGGGGGGGTAATACTTGAATCGTTCCATAAAGCTTTGATGAAAGCAGTTAAGTAGTTTTGTATTCGCTATAGCAAAGTTTTTTGGAAAGCGACTCGAGGCTCAACTTTTCTAGTGTTTCTTTGAAAGGCGAAGCTTGTAAGGCAGTAATGACGATGTCGCTCTCCTTCTCTGAAAGAAGGCTAGTATGCCTGAACAGAACGTAATCCAATGCAACATGTAGGTACAAGGTCGAGAAATCGGGTTTTAGCAAATCATGAGCGTCACTTAGCTGCTCGATAATTGCTTGAATACATCTTTGTATCCCGTTTTTTCCTCTTTCCGCGAGCACATTTTGCTCAGCGTCGAAACGGCTCAACGCAGCGCAGCGAAATGACACTTCCATTAGAGTTTTACTTAACCCTAATAACGACATACGTTTGGGATCGTTAGCCTTGGTCATTGAGAGTGTCTCTATTGGGTGAGTTTGTAATAAGAACTCGCAAATCGTCAAACTCTCGCTAAGTGCAACCCCATCAGCGGTTTCTAGAACTGGTATGGTACTAAACGGGTTGATTGTGACCAATACCTGTGGGGTTTGCCATGGATCGACCCATTCAAGATCTAATGGTGCATGGCACATATATGCGGTAGCTAACACCACCCTAGAGAATGGAGAAGTATCATTTAAATACAATTTCATGAGCGATTCCTTTGCTACGAACTTATTTGAGCAGCATTCAACATCTGCTGTTTAGGTGATGTAAATGCAATGCAGAGTATGGATAAAATGAGTGCACTCGCACTTATCATAAACAGGGCGTTATAACTGGTGAGCTGCGGAGCGTAGTGAGCCATGACAAAACCCACAACACCTTGAGATATTGCAAAAGCCATTGTCATTGCCCCCCAAGATTTCGTATGGAGCTGCGGCCCAACGATTTCTAAGGTATAAGTGGATACCAGTGTAACGGTGCCAGGTGTGAACATACCAACCAGTAGAGATGAAGCAAAAAGTGCCATTTCACTGGTGCTTAATAGTGGGAGTGCTACCCCTAATGCTTTGCAACAAAAAGCGGCTAATAGTGCTTTTTTAAGCCCAAATTTGTCTCCAAGTACACCGGTAACTATTGGCCCTGTAGCTGCTCCTATCCCAAAGACTGCCCAATAAAACCCGCCGCTTGAAAAGCTCATTTCCAGCTCCCGAACAATATAGTCAACCCAAAAGAGCGTATGAGGTAAATAACCAATAGCGTTAAAGGTATAGGCTAAAAGTACGCAGCCTATGCTGACACGCTCGTTTCTAGATAAAGCATCAAAAGTAGATGGGCTTTTAGTACAATGCTTTGGTTTTATCTCAGTAGACCATGCGTTCCAAGTAAGAACAGTTGCAAGAAACGCTATCACTCCCATACCTAACCACGCACTTTCGACACTTTGGTAGATAAGTAAAGGTATGATGGTTCCTGAAATCATGGCACCAAGACCAATCCCCGAAAAAACAACACCACTGATTCGTGCTTTTATCTCTTGTGGGTGAAGGCTTGCGATCACAGGTGGCGCGAGCACCATAAGAACAGCTCCTGATACACCAGCAATGGTTCTCAGTGTTAAAAACCATTCAAAGGGGGCTGACTTCAATGCGCAGCCAAGATAGCTAAAGCTGCTCAGTAAGAGAGAGGCCCGTATAAGTGTTCCGGTAGAGCAATATCGCTGTAAAAAGCTTGAAGCTGGTGCACCGAAGATATAGCCAATCAGCGTTGCTGCCCCCAGAATAGAGGCATCTTCGCTTGAGAACCATCCGCTCTGTATGAGCACTGGCATCAATGCTATGTAGGCAAATCGGCCTATACCATTCCCAACTAATGTCGCCGCTAGTCCTGCGAGGGTAAAGCGGTTTAGTAGTTTAACTTGTGACATGTTGTCTACCTTCCGCTGGGGTGCAAGATAACTGTTTGAACAAGGTATTTACCGCTCGACCCGCATCGACAATTGCCGTGGAGTTAACACCAGGCCTAGGTACGATGAAGGTGTAAAACTTATTACCTTCTGTCGGAATACCCAATGCCCAGATGTTGCTTTGCTCTATGCCATTAGCATCTATTACATTCATGTTCTGTGTTACATCAATACCGCCTGGATGGTAATTACCATTGAAATAAAGCCTTGTATATTTTTTCGCTAAAAGATTTTGCCAGAGTTTAGTCCCGTCATCTTTTGGACTATGCATTGAGATCTTTGCATGAATTTTTATGTCGGCTTGTTCTTCTAGCTCAGGCCATACCGTAGATTTGAGAGTGATTGAATTAGTACTCGAACAAGTCATTACCTCGGGCGAGGGGCCAAGATTTAACTTGAGGACACCACTTTTTAGTAAGGCGACCATCTCTTCAATTCTTTCTTTTGGTGGACCTACCGCGATTCGATTCATCAAAGGAATAAACACAGAGTCAACCCAGCGATGCGACTCTTCGGTAAGGCCTTTAAAGTCGATAACATCCCGAATAATGTCTCTTAAGTCACGTAATACATCACTAGCAGATTTTATTGGGCTACTAATGTTTCCTTTTTTTGCTTCTTTAATATCTGCTTCAAGATAATCAATCAGCCAAGCAATAAATACTTCTGGAGACTTTAGAGCGTAGTTTGGGACTGGATCTGCAAGTTTATCCCAGCTAAACCTATCTTCAATTGGAATTGTTTTCGCAACTAAAGTTTCCTGCTCGTTCGGATAAGAATATAGGAACTGGTTACAGAATTTTTGTGCAGCGATTAGCCCTTTCTTTTGGCTTAGGTAGCTTTCGTAGTAGGCATATTCCATGTCTTTGATAAGCAAAGGGAGTATATCAATGACAAAATTGATGGCTCCCTGTTTTCTAAACCTTGCGACCTTTGAAAGTGTTAGAAACTTTGCATGATATTGTTCAGATGTGCCTTTTTGGTTTTCAGCCCTACCCGACAAAGGCAGGCCAGTACGAGAATATGCGATGATCCGGGGCTCGTTTCCAGAAGGAGAGTATTCAAGGCAACCCTTTTGAGTACGGATGAACTTACCGCCTCGCCCAATAGACAGTTCAGCCAGAATGTCGCACGCCGTTAGGCCAAGACCTTGGAGCGCAACAGTTTGATCCGAAGAGATATATTTGAGCTTTTCTTTAATTGGGTATGGATTGGTAATTTCTAGCGCGCTATCGGGTTTGATGTAATTGACTTTAGTATGTCCTGTAGTTAAGTAAAGGTATTCAACATTGGTGACAATATTTCGGTCATCTCGTAAACTCCAGGACTGATTATCTAACTTATCGATATCAATCACTTCACAAGGTAAATAGTCTATCGTGATGTGAGGCGCCGCAATATCAACAAGATAGTGAAATACCCAGTTCAGATATTCTCCAAATAGCGAGCGCGAATAGTATTCGTTGGGTAATACTGTTTTAGGGCTCAGTTCATCCTTTGGCCTCTCACACAACCATTGATAAAAAGTAGGCCCTGAAATAACATTCCTAGCTTCACTAACACTCTCGTCGGCGAACATAGTGATTTGAGAGCTCACTGTATTTACGAGTAAATGGTTCGGTTGCTTTACATCATGACATCCAGAGCCTGGCAGGTTTGGGTCAAAGATTTTTATATTTAATGCTTGATGTGGAGTATCTATTGAGAGGGCGATTATACGCTCTAACACGCTTAGTCCACGTGGGCCAATACCAATAATGCCAACTGTACGGTTTTTCATAGCGAACCTTTATAGTTTTTAATTGATTTGTTAGCGCTTTCCATTAACCATTGCGCAACATTTCTATCATTAAGTTAACACTTTACGATAAGTGATCCAATTTAATTATCACGCCAATCTAAAGTATTTGATGATGATTTATATTCTTTGTAAGTATTGGATTTATTATTTACATCTTCGATAGGCTTTGTTGCGTAAAAGAATAATCCACTTCATCTATTATTCTTCAAGCGGTAACAAGCCCTTAAAGCCTTATCGCTTGGTAGATAACTGGAATCATCGAAAGTTTTGTTATGAATTTTGGCTCCGATTTTTCGTAAATTCACTATTACGCGACAAAGCTTCTTCAAGCTTTTCTTAATTATGGGAAGGAGGATGTAATAAAAAATGATCGTTACAAGTACCGCAGGATGTTCAGCGACAAAATATCCTTTGTTGAAAATCTACTGGCAACCTTACTAGTACCGTTTGTTTAATAACTTTGCGTCCCGCAAAACCAATGCGCGCTTTAGGTTCATCCATGTTGGCATCACCCATAATGACTAAGCTTACCGAGAAACCGCCAAAGGTTTGATCGGTTGACACTGAAATATAAGACATAAATTAAATCTTCCACTATCATCTTCTTAAAAACCAAACGGTAAATAATTTAACTCATTGATTAAATTACTATTACATTGAAAGCTATATAAGGTTAATTACTAGGAGTCGTACGGTTAAAGCGCATCAATAAGTAGAGTGGAAGGCAAGTGATTTTTGGCAAGTCGACTTTACCCCGTGAAACATCACAGGAATTCACAGCGAATAGCAGCAAAATAATGGATAAGTTTTAGTAGGGTAAACGCACATTAACAGCACGTGATGGAGTAAAAGGCCTAGCTCATAAAGGGGCATTTTCGTGTTACGTCACCCCGTAGCAAGGATCTGAACAAAAGCTTGTCAGCGCTTTTGCTAATTTAGAGGAATTGACGAGTAAACCAACTCAATGCGTTGCTTTAATGTACATCAAATGAATACCTGTCGGTGTTATCTTGGTTAACCATTCCATTACAGCCCTTCAATAAAATTTGAGGATTTAGAAAGGAATACCTAATATCCCAAATTGATATTCTATCCCCATAAATACAAACACAAAAAAAATACTCAGGAAACTAAACCTCAAGCATTCTGTATTCAACCGATACAACCAATAAACACTTCCAAGCTCTTTTTTTATACCGTTACGCCAGTATTGAATTTCTTCCTTTGAATGACGATGAAACCAACTAAATGCCTGCTGGCTCGAGCGGATCCATGAAAACGATGGGAAATGAGCCCATCCCTGTATTTTTTTTGGAGCATAGATATCAAGTTTATCGATCAAATAGTCTCTTCTGTTTCTAAGAAGAAATATAATTATTGGTAATGTTATTAAGTTGCCAAGTACAGATACAATCATAACCACAATACTTATTACCATCCCTCCCCAGAAAGGAAGCCAAAGCAAAGCTGAAACACCATTAATCATAATAGGCTCTCAATATAATCTACGGTTGAACTCATAGATTCAACAGTATCATCATACAAGTCAAAAACAGCGTATTCGGCCATACCTATCCCAGTTAACTTGTTGAGGGCTTTGATCATGGCGTAAGTTTCCCCAACTTTTGCATAGTAATTACGAAGAGTGAGTGAGGATTCAAGTAACTTTTTCACGCGATACATAGCGGTTTCAGACAGTAAATGTCTGTGGTAACCATACTTCTGTTTTCACTTTTTGTTCGACCCATAGAGTTTCTGGCCGCCAACCGCCAGATTGCGTGGATGCCCCTTTCCCCAGAAGGCAGCTCCCTCACGCGATGGGATTATAGGTATCGCTTTCTTAACCTTAATCGCCCTGTGGCACTCCCTTGTATCGTATATGCAATCTCGCGAAATTTCCTTAATGGCTAGGTGCTGAATAGTGTCTCGTGAAGAGGTTTTAAAGCAAACCTCGACATCCTTTGCTCGGCGATTTATACAGGTATATTGGGGACAAACCAATGGAACATTCGCCAATCTAAAAACGGAGTCGATTAAGCCTTGTTAAGATTCAATATCAATTTTTGCATTTAATTCATATCTCTTTTTTAATCTGGTTAACGTTTCAATAAATACAAAACCAACAAACAAGCACAATATAATCAATATGTGTTTGTACGGGAACAAATCGCCAATTGAAAAATGAATGTAACAAACAATAACGACAGACAGCAACATTGATGCTATTTTCAATCGCTTATATTGATACGTGTAATACACTGGAAGATACATAAAAACAAAATAAAAAAGGATATAGCCAATGTCTTGATCTTTTATTGTGTTGTATTGACCGTAGATGCCATATGAAGCATCATAAAACAACATACATACAATAACTGCCACCATAGCAACAATTAATTTATAAATCACAGGTATGTATCCCTTTCCATTTTAGTTATCGGTTTTGATAAATTATTAACGTCATAATTAGTTATCACCTCATTAAATAAAGTCTTAGGGTAAAGCTTACCCGTAGGGAGTACTTTATATGTAAATTTCTTTTCGGCAAACAGCACACCTCTCAATACAAAATAATTATCCCATGAATTGGTCTTGTCTAACTCTCCTGTTATTAGTGATTTGATTGCAGCACTAAATTCCCCCTCAGCAAACACCCCGCCCAAAAACTGTACTGACTGTTTATTTTTTAACAATCTATACGTATCTATTGCAAATGGGATTTGTCCTACAGCATCTGACCAATATGGAACACCATCAATTAGAGATAAAAGGTATCCATTAGCGCCATCATCTACATACTTCCAGTCACCAGAGCCTCGTTTTCGATAAGCGAATGAACTTCTATCAATCAATGAAAACTCGTAAATATCATTCCATGTGAATAGTTTATAAGCGGCTTTAACGTAATTATTATTATTTACATATAGCAACTTTCTGTAATTATCAGCTAACGGCTCAAACCATTGTATTTTTCGCTCATACAAACTTAACGCTGGTAAAATTTCAAAACTTTCTCCTTCCGAACATTCCAATATAAACAGTATTTCGCCAGAACTCCTTGTTACAACTAAAATACTGGGTATTAAAAGGTTGGCTGAATCGTCATTTTTTGAATCAGTCAACTCAATGTCGTAAACCAATTCAGTTTTATTTTCTCTTGTTTCAAACTGGTATGCCACTCCATTTATGATAATATTTTCTTTTATCATAATCATCTCACATACACTTTAACTGTTTGATTTGATTTTAGCTTACCAGAATAACCAACACTAGAACAACCTTGATTTATAACGTGTCCATCCATTGTTTCAATGCGATATTTCACTATTGTTGAAAAAATAACTCGCCTATCAAATGATAATATTCCTTGATATTTTGATTCGATCTTATTTATTCCAATAGGTACGCCAGCACCAAAAGTAACACCCACCCCCATATTGATTGCCCTATATTAACGCCTGAACCCATATCAATTGAGCCAGACATTTGAGCACCAAGGCTCACAGCGTCACCACTCGAAAGCACAAAACAATTGCCACATCCGGTATCAACCGGATCGTCTTTCATCGCTATCAGCTTACCACCAATCTTAATATTTCGCGGGCTGCCCTGCATGATTGGACCTACTCCACGACAGTTTTCATCCCCACAAGTACAGGTAGCTTGGTCTCCCAAGAGACTCACATCCAAATTGTTAATTTTTACGCCAGCACTGCCTGTTAAGACTTTTCCGCCTGTACTGGTTGGCGTTCCAACGGTGACGGCATTATTAAACATGATGCTTACCAACTTGAAGAAACGTTCGACATGCTCGCAAGCATAAGCAATTGATCTGTTATCAACAAACTCAACGGACAAACCCTAGGCAAAAGGTCACATAATCGACAATTGAGGAAAATTCGACTATTTACCCAATGAGAGCGACTGAATCGCTTCTGCAACAGATGAAAACTGAATTTTTGTAAGACACATTTCCGCTTTCGAAAATTCATGCTCTTGAACCAATTTGGTAACTTCCGGCAAAGTTAGCGGAGCTCCTTGAGCTTCGAACACATAACCATCACCTTCTACGCTGAGCACGAAGCACTGTCCACTACTATCTATCAGAAGGTCTGAAGCATCCCAGATTAACCCCTCCAACTCAGCGACTAAATACGGCTCAGAGTCCAAATATATTAGTTCCGAATCACCCTCTAACTTGAACAAACAAGGCCAAATAACCATTTTTTATCCCTTAAACATAACCAATGATATGAATTCCCTCTCCTCTCCCTGACACTCCGCGTGCCATACTGACTCAGTACACCGCGAAGAACTGGAGGTTATCACGCCCAACATTCAAACTATTAGCGTCGCTCTCTGAGCGTAAAGCTCATTAATCTTCTTTCCATATAAAAGTGCTTTAGGGGTCATAACCAAAAGTACGCGAAGTAGCTAAGGTTAATGCCCCGTTTTGTTAGTGCGAGTCACGTCTATTGCCACCAATGATGATGTTCAACTTTATCACCAATTTTGCTGTTAACGAATAGAACGGACGCTGGTCGTCATTAACCAAAATGCTGTTAATAGTTGTGTGGCAAAGCATCCGACGAACAACCACTCAATACCAATCAATGATGTTATATAGCCAGAACCAGCAAGGCCAAACGGCATTAGAAGTTTGAAGAGCGAGCCCGTTATACCGTTTACTCGGCCGAGAACGCTGATATCAAAGGCTTCTTGGCGGTAACTCCAAACACAGATGCTGCTATATAAACCCACAGCGGATACCCAAAAGAACCCAGCAATAAGCGCTGTTTGATTCTCCATTACCAGTGGAATAACAAACCCGATCGATTCAAGTACAATCGAGATAATGAGAAGCCATCCCAGCCCCCATTTTTTACGTAGTTTATCGGCACTGAATGCACCAATGAGACCACCAAGACCAGAAGCAACGATCAGATAACTCACTCCTACAGCATTCAACCCTAAATCTGCCTTGGCATAATAGATAGCTTGAATCCAAAATACCGCGCCTGTTGTGTTAATGACCATTACAGCAAGAGTGATCAGCCACATATTCTGTTCATTACGTAGTGCTTGCCAACCTTCTTTTATGGCGCTGAAAGTGCTTTGTTGGTATTTGTTGATGGGTGTTTTTACCTCGAGTCTTTTGACCTGCCAAAAAGCCAGTAACATCAAAAGTGCTACGCCGATGAAGACGTTATGAATGGCCGCCAATAACATGATGGCTCCCGAGAGTACAGGCCCTACGGTTTCCATAAAACTGCCCAAGGAGCTCATTCGAGCTGTTGCTACATTCTGAGTGTCATGTGAAAGCGCGCTTTTCTGAATCGACATCCGCGCATTATGGTAGCCGTAGTTAAATGCCATCATTAAGAACGCGCACGGGAACAGAACCCATAATGGATCTTCAAGGAACTCAACTGCGAAGAAGGACGTGAGCACCGTTACCGCTTGACCGAGTAACATCGCCAGCGACCACTGCTTTTTATCACAGCGATCGACCCACACGCCAATAAAAAGAGCCAGTAATAGATTGGGTAGAAACTCAACGGCTCTCATCCAACCCATCCACTCGGAAGATTGGGTCAGTTCATACACCAACAACGGTAATGCAAGTGCGTAGATTTGGCTCGCAAAGCTTACAAACAGAGCACTGCTAAACAGTGTAACAAAGGTTTTATTCTTCCAGATGGAGCCATGAGACTCAGCTAACGTATTCATCTAAATGTCCTTTTTATTTTCGGTAACGCGGCTATTATTTGAAAATAAAAGATGAAGAAAAATAGAAATATAATTTTAGGATTTCACCTTTATGCGTTATTGGTTAGCTTTAGTATTTTTGCGAGACTTTGGGTTTGAGATAGGTCGATGGACACCGATTTCATTAAATGACGTAACGAAAGCGTTGAACTGCACACGTCGCAATGCTCAGTTGGTCATCAAAAGGCTGGTGGAAGAGTCGGTCATTGATTGGAAGTCGGGTGTTGGAAGAGGTAATTTGCCTCAGCTTCTCCTTAAAGAGCCGGTACACACAACATTAAGCGTACAAGCTAAGTTTTGGATGAATGAGGGAAAAACCGAACAGGCGTTGAAGCTAATCAGAAGCAAAGATCGTGATCAGTTTATTGCCGATTACGTTAGTCAATATCAACAGCAAGATAACGATCAGGACATTCTCCAAATCCCTTTTTATCGAGCGACACATAGTTTGATCCCCTATGAAATATCAAGGCGTACTGAGCAACATATCGCGAATTACCTCTATGCCAATCTGCTACGTTTCAATAAGGACACTGGCCAGTTGGAGGGGGATCTAGCGCAAACTTGGGAGCATACAGGAGATACGCTGAGAGTCCGACTGCGTAAATCACTTAAGTTCTGGGACGGCTCAGCACTTACTGCATTTGATGTGAAGGAATCCTTTGAGTGGATCATCTCGTCAAACTCGGTGAGTCGAGGTCTGTTCAAGCTCATTGATGAGTTTTCTGTGGTCGACGAGTACACCTTACGAATTCGTTCCAAACGTTTGTCTCACTATCTGCCAAAGTTGATGGCGAATAGTGCGTTGTCGGTTTCCAAATTGAATAGCGACGGCTCGATAGTCGGAAGTGGAGCGTTTCGATTAGCAGAGCAAACCAACTACCGAACGCTACTGACTGCTTCCACTCATTATCATGGTTATCGACCTTGGTTAGATGGCGTAGAAATCTGGAACATGGGCTTATCTGCAAAGGACTTCCAAATGAATTGCGATATTGTGCATGGCAGTTCAGCTGCGGATATTTCCGATGCATTCACACAGGTACAACAGTGGGAAGAGGGCTGTATCTACGTCTGTTTAAACAGTGCAAACAACGCATGGATGAGGTTAACAAAACATCGTCGATACATCCAAAAGTTGCTGCAATCTTTACCAATGAACGGTGTGAGAGACACTGTAATTTATCGCCGAGCCTCAGGCATGACAAGCCTTGAGCCCTTTAAATTAGGCAAAAAAGTGGACTTATCTTCCGTAAATCAGGTGCCGCTTGAGGTGTTAACTTATCAGTTGCCTGGGCATATTGAAGCTGCTGAAAACATCACTGAGCTGCTGTGTCAGCATGGTTTAGATTCAAACCTTACCGTGCTGCCATACCCTGAATTTGACCAAGTAGAGCGACAATCGAAAGCGGATATTATTGTTTCTGGTGAGGTGTTTGGTGAACATAAAGAGAGTTCTTGGCTTGGATGGCTGTTGTGCACAAACACCTTGACGGCGAGCCTGAATAAGCAATCAAAGCCTTGGTTCGAACAACAAGTATTTGATAATTTGGCTCAATCAGATGAAAGTAAGCGTGTTCAAGGTTATCAGCGAATTGAACGCGAGTTGATTCGAAAAGCGATTTATATGCCCCTGTTTCAATGCGCACAAGACATGAGAATCTCTGATAAAGTGAATGCGATGGATCTTCTTACTAATGGCTGGATCGACTTCAATCAGGTTGTTTTTAGGGGCGAACAACGCAACGACCTTACCTAACGCACTTCTTTTGGATAGCCAAAGTTAACCCATTGAGAGGGAAAGTAAAAACGAGAATAGTAGGTAGAATTACGATTTCGAAAAATGTACATCGTGACACCTTGTCGTATCAGTGCCTATTAGCTCTTTCTAATATTAGATGTAAATAATTGAATTTATTGGAGAATATCGAGTGAGATTGGAGCGTACTGCGGGAATCGAACCCGCATCATCAGCTTGGAAGGCTGAGGTAATAGCCATTATACGAAGTACGCTTTGCGTCGAAGACCTAGTTAATATGCCACATCTGACTGAAAAGAAAACCTTTTTTTTGGAGTTTGCGTTCAAGTGGACAGTTAAGCATCAATGTGAGTGGTTTTTCCGCGAATTCTCTCTCTGACGGCAACAAATTAGCCGCCAGATTCAGCCGTTATTCGGGAAGAAATCTCATTGTGAATACTAGGGATAGCAGATCGCGGTGACTCTATCCTTCCCTTCTAACTTTGATTGATACATCAGGTGGTCAGCGTCTGATAGCGTGATGTCACCGTTATTAGACAAATAATGTGCACAGCCTAAACTGACTGAAACTTTGATGCTTGGGTTATCGAGAATAGATAAGTGTCGAATTCTGGCACATAGGCTTTCTGCAATATCCACGACTTTGCCAAACTCCACACCACACATGACTATTGCAAACTCTTCCCCGCCTATACGACCAATCAAATGTTGCTCAGGGACGATATCGGCGGCGGCATGCGCCACACTTTTAATCACTTCATCACCAGTTTGGTGACCGTAGGTATCATTGATGCTCTTAAAATCATCAATGTCAAAGATCATTACTGAAATTGCCGCTTCACTGGAAAGACGTTGCTTTAACTCTGCAACAAAGTGGCGTCGATTACTTAGCCCTGTCAGTTGGTCTGTTTCAGAAAGTACTTTAAGCTCTCGGTTGGCCTGCTCCAGCGCCTTAGTTTTAACTTTAACCGTAATATTAAGTGTTACGATATAGCCAAAAGTAACTAAACCAATCGCAAGTGCAGATAGCGGTATTAGGTAATCAGGATACACAGTATTGATGTACATCCAGCGATTGAAGATCTTCTGTTTATCTTCAACATCAAATGAGTTGATACCTCGTGAAATTCGTTGTTGTAGTGCTATATTCCCTTCAGCCACCGCCGCCCTTAACTCGCCAGAATAGAGATGGCGAACCCCAATAAATTTCGGGGCTTTTTGAGATGTGTGGATATAGAAGTTGGCCACTTGTAGGTCTGCAACAAACGCATCAAGATCACCCGCAAACGCAGATTCGATCATCTGTTTGTTATTGGCAAAGCTAACCAGATTGAGATTCGGAAAATGCAGTTTGGTGAACTCTTCCTCATAACCGCCCGCAACAACCCCTACCTTATTGTCGTGCTTAGAGAGCATGAATTCATCTAGACTAGAGCCTATATGCTCTTGACTGATAAAAAGCTGAGTGTCGATAGACATAATGCCAGCGGTAAAGTCTAGGTAGCTGTCTCGTCCTTCGGACCATAGCAAACCCGCATGTACATCTGCACGGCCATCTTTTACGGCTTCGAGTGATGATTGCCAATCCAACAAAAGAAACTCAACGTCTATATTGTTCTTATGACCAAACTCCTGCCAATACTCAATCAATATACCGTCAGGCTGACCTTCTTGATTAATAAATGAGAAGGGTTTCCATGCTTTTGAGTTAGCCACAACAAGCTTTTGCGGCGATTCAGCTTGCCCCCAAGAAGTAAAACTCACTAGAACCAATACACTAATAAAAAATCGAAGCACTTCCACCCTTATCATTAAGCTGACTGTTACGACTATTAAGCTATAGACCATATATCGAGGTTGGTATAGATAGTACTTCGATCAATTTCATCAATTATGATTATTGTTAAGTAATTCGCGTCAAATCTCACTAATTCAACAAATTAGCTTATTTTAAACTGTCCCATCTCATTGTTGAGTTCGTTCACTTGAGTCCGAACCTGACTCGATATATCAGAAGAAGAATTGGATATCTTCGCGACGTCCTCAACGGATAAGATGACCTCTTCCATTAAGCTCTGTATTTCGTCGGTCGCTAACGACTGTTGCTGAGCGGAACTCAATAACTCTTTCATCTGTTGGTTAAGCACTTCAATTTGATCCGTGGTTGAGTTGAGTGTCCCATACGCCAGTTCGGTATGTTCCGCACCTTCGCGAGCTAAATCCTTACTTTTGTCAATTTCGTTGACAACGGCTCTCGTCGAAGTTTGGATCGCGTTAACGATGTTGTTGATTTCTGTAGTCGATTCTGTGGTGCGCATAGCGAGTAATCGAACTTCGTCGGCAACCACAGCAAAACCTCGACCATATTCCCCTGCCCTTGCAGCTTCAATCGCCGCATTTAGCGCGAGCAAATTCGTTTGTTCCGCTAAACCTTCAATCACCTCGGTAACCCGGCCAATCGCTTCACTTTCTTTGCTGAGCTCATCCACCTGGTCACTCGCTTTTTCTATTGTTGTGTGCAGCAAACCTACAGTATGTTTATTGAGATCCAACGCTTGTGAACCACGTTCGATCTGTTGTTTCGATTCAAGCAAATTAGTCACTGACTGCTCTGCTTGTATTGCAGTGTCGTTGGCAGACTGGCTCACTTCACTCACTTGCTGGCCAACTAGTGCCATAGTCGCCTTCTGACGTTCGACCTGAGAAACCGTCGCTTCGTTGGCGTCGAGCAACGACTTCATACTATCGCTGACAGTGTTCGCTTTAGTCGTGACACCTTTTACTATACTGGCGAGCTCATCATTCATTCGATTGATCGAATGCATCAAACTGGCCAGCTCGTCGCTACCTTCAATTTCTAGCGAGGCTTGAGATACATCACCATCAGCGATGGACTCGGCACGTTTGGGCACAATCGATACACGACGACCGATGTTTTTGCCCATGAGGTGGGCAGTCGTTACCGATACGATCACGACCAGAGCAATCGAGCCAACCAGCAAACGAATGACATTCGTGACTGAGCTAAAGATCCCTTGCCCACTCGCATCAGCTTGAGCTTGCTGCTGGTTGATCACCGCCTCGAGGCTAGCATCAAGTTGCTGTACAGCAGGAACCAGTTCGTTTGCCATCTTCTGATTTGCGATGTTCCAATCGTTCGATTTACGAAGATTCACTACCTGATCCGCTAAGGGAAAATAGAGCTGTTGCATCTCTTTGAACAGTGACCATAGTCCTTGGTCACTGCTTGATAGCAAATCGGTCTTAGACTCGATTTCATCTACAGATTTGGCGTGGATGTTTAGAAATTCTTGGTACTTGTCGAGATGGTCTTGGCTACCGTATTGAAGAAAATCTCGCATTGATGAAAGGGCGTTTGCTAACGAGGTATAGCTATCTGCATAGAGCCTGAATAGACGCTTACGCTCTCCACCCTCTTTATTCCCTGCTTCGTCATTGATTAAACCTTGCAGTTGATCAAGTGCGACCTCTGCGATAGGGGCGGCTTCAAAGATAAATAGTGAGTGAGCAGGAAGGTTTTCATCGCTATGGCTGAGCTCGGCGATTTCATTCAATGATTTGGTTACCACTGTCCATTGTGACAAAACTCTTTGGTAGCTCTCTGCAACTAACAGCGTTTCTAATTGGGGGAGCGCTTCATCAACCTTGAGTAACGCTTGGGCTAAGTTGTCTCTCTGCTCAGCCCCCGTCATTTCATCCCCTCCAAGCAGCATGTACGCTCGTAGAGAAGAGACTGTAGCTTGAATAGATTGCTGAATGGAACGACCGGCATCTACGGTCGGCAGATCACTCTCTAGTAACGAACGAGTCTGCGTATCGACAGTATTAATGCTGCGGAAGATTAAAAATGCGGAAACGATAAAAAGTACTGCAAGTGACAGAAAACTTAGCTGTAACTTCCCTGATATCGTGAGTTTCATCCATTAACTCCTATAGTAAGTTCAATGCTTACTATAGCGTCTTGCTCAATGTTGTTAAATAAATGTGTATCAATAAATTAAACTTTTGTATGAGCCAGTCGGTAAGTGCAAAAAAAAGTCCCCGCTAAGCGAGGACTTGGAAACACGATATAACAGGGCTATTAAATATTTGCCGCTGCTACGTAATTCGTTAGCTCATCATTAGAGACTGTCGTAATGTACTGGTCATCTAGGTAGAAGGCTACGCTATCTTGCGACTTTTCACCACGAAGTACTTGTTGAGTACCATCAATGTATGAAATATCCATCTGCATTGTGTTTTCGTCGATTTGCTGCATCGTTGCTTTTTCGATGTTTGCGTTGTTCGACAAAGGAACATCTTTAAGTGAGCTGTCTAAATGGCCATTCACTTTGATGTAGTTTTTGGTCGGAGTGTCTACTACCGCTGGTGATTTACCAGAAATTGGGTTGGTACCTGTCCAAAACTCAATCGCGTTGAAGACGAATAGATCGACAGTACCGGCGATACCATAGATAGGTGAAAGAAGCAGGAACATACCTTCACGACCGTAGCGGTTATCTACCACTTCTAGGTTGAATTTTGACACAAGACCTGTGGTCGCCATTTGTCCCATACAACCAGTAAGAGAAGAAACACCTAAGCCTACTACAATAGCCATTTTTAATACGTTAGTTTTCATGTATACCACCACTTAATCAAGAAGGCGCGCATCGTACTCTTGTTATCGGCTAAATCAATCCATCACAATAGACATTTGACACAAAATTTACTATGTTAACCTTTTGTTTTAAATAGGTTATTTCCTACAACACAATCTATATATAGTGTTTTGGCAATACCCAATCCGCCCTCTATAGTGATCGCGCTGCTCAGATTTAGGCTCGATAACATTTTGTTTCAGAATCCAGTACAAATAATCTGCAAAATCGGGGGTTAGCCTCATCTACCACTGTTCGAATAGTAATCAGACAGTTTTATATATTCGCCCAAACCGCAAAATATCCGACCAAAATAGTCAATTATATCTTTATAGAAAATCCAGATTTTTCACCAAAAGCAGTGAATAAGTTCAAAATCAGCCTAACTGGTTAGTAAAAATCAGAATTGTTTGCTAGATCAACTTTTCCGTCAAAGATGTTGCGTGCTTATTTATTAAATGAATAATAGGCAACGTTACACAAATGTAACAAAACACAACACAATATAAGTATTATTTATAAAAACACCCATTTCACAGGCAGGAAAAGCATGACAAAGCGTATTTCGCTAGCCATATTGGCGAGTATATTTGCAGGTAGCGCTGCAGCATCCAACTTGGATGACAAGATCAACGAAGTCGTTGCACCTATCGTTAACCCTTTTGTAGGAATGATCTTCTCGACTATTCCGTTCCCTTTTAGTGACGTACAGGTGCCGTGGATTGTTCTTTGGTTAGTTGTTGCAGCAACTTTCTTCACAGTCTACTTAGGCTTCATTAACGTGCGTGGTTTTAAACACGCTATCGAACTGGTATCTGGTAAGTTCTCAGATCCAAAATCAAAACAAGATGGTGAGGTTTCTCACTTCCAAGCACTGACAACAGCTCTTTCGGGCACTGTAGGTTTAGGTAACATCGCTGGTGTTGCTGTGGCGGTGTCTATCGGTGGCGCTGGTGCGACATTCTGGATGATCCTTGCAGGCCTACTTGGTATGTCGAGTAAGTTTGTAGAGTGTGCACTTGGTGTTAAATACCGTAACACAAACCCAGACGGTTCTGTTTCTGGTGGTCCAATGTACTACCTAAGCAAAGGTCTGGCTAAACGTGGCAATGCCGCATTCGGTCGTACTCTTGCCGTTCTGTTCTCTGTGTTCGCTATCGGCGGTTCACTTGGTGGCGGTAACATGTTCCAAGCAAACCAAGCGTTCAAACAGGTTGTAAGTGTTACTGGTGGCGATGCTTCATTCTTTGCAGATAAAGGTTGGTTGTTTGGCCTGATCCTAGCAGTGATCGTTGGTATCGTAATCATCGGTGGTATTAAGTCTATCGCTAAAGTGACTGAGAAGGTTGTTCCATTCATGGCAACTATCTACGTTGGTGCCGCAATCATCATTATCTTGATGAACTTTGATCGCATCGATGACGCATTCTCAGCAATCTTTAACGGCGCATTCACTGGTGAAGGTGTTGCTGGTGGTGTAATCGGTGTTCTAATTCAAGGCTTCAAACGTGCGGCGTTCTCGAACGAAGCGGGTGTTGGTTCGGCGGCTATCGCTCACTCAGCGGTAAAAACAAAAGAACCAATGTCAGAAGGCTTTGTGTCGTTACTAGAACCTTTCATTGATACGGTTGTTATCTGTACTATGACTGCACTAGTTATCATCATCACAGGTTACCTAGACACTGATACAGGTCTAGCGGGTGTTGAACTAACGTCTGCCGCATTTGGTAGCGCAATTAGCTGGTTCCCTTACCTACTTGCTGTAGCAGTAATCCTATTTGCTTTCTCTACGATGATCTCTTGGTCATACTACGGTCTAAAAGCTTGGACTTACTTGTTCGGTGAGAGCAAAACTGCAGAAATCATCTTCAAAGTTAAGTTCTGTATCTTTGTTGTCATTGGTGCGGCAATGAACCTTGGTCCAGTTATCGACTTCTCAGATGCTATGATCTTTGCAATGGCTCTAGTGAACATTGTTGGTCTTTACATCCTAGTACCAGAAGTGAAACGTGACCTAGCGGATTACCTAGAACGTTTCAACGCAGGTAAAGTGTACAAAGCACAGCAACCAAAACAAAACCTAGCAGAGCAACCAGAATAATCTGACATTTCGCTCTAACTCGTTAAACAGCAGGCTTCGGTCTGCTGTTTTCGTTTAGATACACGGCTAACAAACAGATATTTTGTATCTAAACTTGCAAACCAATCCTCTAGATCAAGCTCAATCACAAGTATAAATAACTAACTATTCATCCCGTCTTTGTTAATAAACGCGATTTTTCGCCACAACTCACGCAAGTGTAAGCTCAGCTTTACTACACAATAATCATTCTCAACACGCAACTTTTAACATCTTTGTTACACTTACCTTAAAGTGTGATGATTGAAATTGATCGCTGTTTTCATCTTTGTTTACAGGTGAAAAATACGCAGGTGGCGAATTCATCAGCAGGTTGTTTTAGTCACTAACTTAGAGATGTATGAAACTTAAGTATCTATCTGGGCTTTGATGTGCCGAAACATGGTCACTGAGTCAGACACCGTTGCTCCAAGTGCGATCCACTAATGAGTAACATAAAGGAGATAGTAATGAATGTTCAGACACTACCCATGTTACGCTTCATCGATCACGAAGGTAACGCGGTCAACCAACTTCCCGCATGGGCAGACTTAGCGACCCTAACCGATTTTTATAAAGATATGCTGCTCACCCGAACTTATGACAATAAAGCGGTGGCGCTGCAACGGACGGGGAAACTGGGGACTTACCCTTCCCATCTGGGTTCTGAGGCTTATGGTGTGGCAATTGGCCATGCGATGCATCCAAGAGATGTCTTTATTCCCTATTATCGCGATATGCCCGCAATGTGGGCACGAGGCATCGCGATGGAAAAGAACCTTCAATATTGGGGAGGCGATGAACGAGGCAGTGACTTTCATGTTGCGCCCCAAAGTGATACCCCAGAACCATGCCATGACTTACCTTTCTGCGTACCTATTGCGACTCAATGCACCCACGCTGTTGGTGTTGCGGCAGCGCTGAAAATAGACAATCAACACCACGCAGCCCTCGTCACCTGTGGCGATGGCGCGACTTCGAAAGGTGATTTTCTTGAAAGCATCAATTGCGCCGGTGCTTGGAACCTGCCACTTGTGTTCGTCGTGAACAATAATCAATGGGCGATATCGGTACCCCGTGCGCTGCAATGTGCCGCTGATTTTCTCTCAGATAAAGCGCAAGGAGCTGGGATCCGTGGAATTACCGTCGATGGGAACGATGTTGTTGCTGTGCATGACACGGTTCTAGCGGCGTTAGATCGCGCTCGCAAAGGTAAAGGGCCGACACTAATCGAAGCCGTCAGTTACCGACTTAGTGATCATACCACCGCCGATGATGCGACGCGTTACCGGAGCGGTGACGAACTGAACCAAGCCTGGCTATATGAACCCGTTAAACGTCTCAAGACCTATCTGATCAACCACGGCGCATGGAACGATAACCTTGAACAGGAGTGGCTCGTCTCGTGCAAACAACAAGTCGAATTAGCAGTCGAACATTACCTATCTCTGCCACCTCAAGCGCCTGAAACTGCGTTTGATTTTCTTTATGAGCAAGCCCCCGTCGAACTGAATCAACAACGCGATGAGCTAATAAATAAAGCAATGCGCATGCAAGGAGGTAAACATGGCTGAACTCACTCTAGTCGAAGCAGTTAACCTTGCACTGCACTATGAAATGAGTCACGACTCTAGCGTAGTGGTTCTGGGCGAAGACGTCGGCGATAACGGCGGTGTATTCCGTGCCACCGTTGGCTTAAAAGAAAAATTCGGTCTTCGTCGTGTGATTGATTCCCCGCTTGCTGAAGCGCTTATTGGAGGTGTCGCAGTTGGCATGGCGAGTCAGGGCTTGCGGCCCGTTGCAGAATTCCAGTTCCAAGGGTTTGTCTTTCCTGCGTTGGAGCACCTTATGTGTCACGCGGCTCGCATGAGAAATCGAACACGTGGTCGCCTAACCTGTCCCGCCGTATTTAGGGCACCGTTTGGCGGTGGTATTCACGCTCCGGAACATCACTCTGAAAGTGTTGAAGCCCTGTTTGCTCACACTGCTGGGTTTAAAGTTGTCATCCCTTCTTCCCCACAACGCGCATATGGATTGTTATTAGCGGCGATTAGAAGCAACGATCCCGTTATGTTTTTCGAGCCAAAACGCATCTATCGCACTGTCAAATCTGATGTGATTGATAATGGAGAAGCGCTTCCCCTAGATACTTGCTTTACTCTGCGTAGAGGCAGAGACATTACTTTAGTGACATGGGGCGCTTGCGTTGTTGAGTCATTGCAAGCGGCGCAAACCTTATCCTCGCAAGGAATTGAAGCGGAAGTCATTGATCTCGCCTCCATCAAACCTATTGATATGGATACCATACTATCATCGTTAGAAAAAACTGGCCGATTGCTCGTTGTGCATGAGGCCAGCAAAACGTGTGGCGTTGGAGCGGAGATTCTTGCTCGCACCGCGGAAAAAGCAATGTGTCTACTAAAAGCACCACCTAAACGTGTCACGGGATTCGATACCATAATGCCTTACTACCGTAACGAAGACTATTTTATGATTCATGAGCAAGACATCGTCTTAGCTGCACGTGAGCTTGTGGAGGGTTGGAAATGAAAACGTTTTTATTACCAGATCTGGGCGAAGGTCTAGCAGAATCCGAAATAGTCGAATGGCACATTAATGTTGGCGATTCGGTCGAGCTAGATCAAGTGCTGCTTACCGTTGAAACAGCAAAGGCGGTGGTGGAAGTACCGGCCCCCTACTCAGGCGTTGTGGTCAGTCGCCATGGTGAAGCGGGTGATGTGATAAACATCGGTGCACTGTTGCTCGAAATTGAAGAGCAACCTGAGTTAGTTGGCACCGTTGCGTCAAAACAGAAGCAACAAGACGCGGCCACTGTGGTTGGTAATGTATCGCAAACTACACACCATGTAGACGTTGACGATTTTTGGATCGGCAGCACTCACAGCCCTTCCACAGACGGACTGGTTACGGCGCTACCTTCAACACGCCTGCTGGCTAAAAAGCTCGGCGTAGACTTAAACACCGTTAGCGGTACCGGGCCGAACGGAATAATCACCGACAATGACATTTATGCCGAAGCGCGTAAGCAGAGTCCTGGCACTGAAGTGTTAAAAGGTGCACGTAGAACCATGGTGTCAACCATGTCTGAGTCGCATCACAGTGTCGCGGCAGTGACGATTACCGAAGAAGCGTCTCTGGCAAATTGGACAGCAGCGGAGGATATATCAGGGCGATTGATTCGTGCCGTTGTCTATGCCTGTCAGGAAGAACCGGCTCTGAATGCGTGGTTCGACGCAGAAACCATGACCCGCTGTGTCCATAGCCGAGTCAATATCGGTATTGCGGTTGACAGCAGTCACGGGCTCTACGTCCCCGTGTTGAAACACGCTGAGAGTTATGACGATAACGACATCCGAACATGGTTAAACGAAACCGTCCAAGGAATTAGAGAACGTAAAATTGGCCGAGACAGTTTACAGCATGCAACCATCACCCTCTCTAATTTTGGTGCCATTGCTGGCATTTTCGCCACGCCCGTTGTCTCACCACCTCAGGTCGCGATTGTTGGTGCTGGGCGTATCATCGAACGAGTGGTGATAAAAGATGGCGTTCCAGTTGCGGTTAAAGTCATGCCGCTATCGATTACTTTTGACCACCGTGCATGTACAGGCGGCGAAGCAGCAAGATTCACCAAGAAACTGGTCGAGCATCTTCAACGTTAACGGTTAGCCAACGTCGCATCTATCATGAGCGACGTTGGCTTGTTAAGCATTACACTTTGAAGTTACTCACCAGTCCATCCAACTGTCGAGATAGTCCCATTAGCTGGTCACTACTTACATTCAATTGCTGTGCAACTTGCGCCGTTTCAACAGTAAACTGATTGATCTCTTCGACATTGCGATTAATTTCACCCACCACGCTGGATTGCTGCTCTGTGGCCGTTGCAACTTGGATATTCTGATCACTGATATGAGTAATATGTTGCTCGATTCTGTTCAGTGACTGATTAGCATTGACGGCACTTTCTACCACCAATACACTTTTTTCTTTGCCATTAACCATTGCATTAACGGCTCGGTTTGACTCTCCTTGCAAACGGTTAATGACCCCTTGGATCTCTTCCGTCGAGTCAGCAGACAGGCTGGCAAGTTTACGCACTTCATCAGCCACTACGGCAAAGCCTCGACCTTGCTCTCCCGCGCGTGCAGCTTCAATCGCAGCATTGAGCGCTAACAGGTTTGTCTGCTCCGAGATACCACGAATGGTATCAAGTATCGAACTAATATCATCAACTTGGCTCGCTAATGAAGTCACAATTTCGCTGGCTTGCTCTAGTTCTTGAGTCAACTGGTTAATCTGGGTTCCTGCATCATCGACGATTTGAGAGCCCGATTGGGCTTGGCTGGTTGCGTCTTTGGCAACTTCGGCTGCCTGCGCGGCGTTGGTAGCAATCTCACTCACCGTGGCACCGAGTTGATGAATCGCTGTCGCGACCTGTGTGGTACGGTCTCTTTGGTTAGTACAATGGTTCTGCGTTAACTCTGCATGTTGGGAGACTTGTTGAGCGGTTAGTGCTAGCTGTTTGGAGGTTGTCGCCACCTCTTTAATCGAATCATGAACACGGCTTACAAAGGTGTTAAAGCTATCTGCAATGGAGGATAGCTCATCGATTCCCGCCAGTGCTAAGCGGCTGTCTAATGCCATTTGCTGTGCAGCAAGTGAAATAGAGTCTTGCAGATAAGCGACGCGTCGTTTGAGACTGATGACCGTTACCAGCGCGGTTACAACAGACAAAAATAAGCCAATCGCAATAATGACAAACAACTGCTGTTTGCCTGCAAGATAGTCGCTATTGCTCTGCTGGTGCTGTTGCTGTGCCTGTTCAAGTAAGGTATCAAGAATGGCGTTTGCATGATTTTTTAACACACCATACGTCTTAGCATATTGTTGTTTATAAATCTGTCGTGCACTTTCCAAGTCATTGTTTTCTAGAACCGCCAACATAGGATTCAGTTCTTGAGCGACCATGCGCTCAAATTCCTTGAGTAACTTGGTGACCTCTTGCTTGAGTTCAGTGGTTGCCTGCGCTTGTACAGCATTTTCGATTGCCTGACGCATCTCAGGAATATCCTCTTCTCGGGTCTCTTTTACCCGAGTGAGCACCCCTTTTTGATCACGTAAGGAGGTGTCTTGCAGCAGCATCATATCGATACCGACTCGCATTCGAGGGATTCTTGAGGCGACTTCGGCCATTGAGCGCATCGGCGCAGACGTGTTTGAATACAGTTTCTCAGACTGTTGATTGAGATTACTGATACTCTTGTATCCCGCAACACCAACAGCAATTAATGCGATGCATGGCAGTAGCACCGCAAAAATTAAGCGACTTTGTAAGGTGAATTTATTGGCAATCATTGTCATTCCTTGAATCAAATTTATTATTATTTGGTTTACTTATAAACTTGATAATAGCGACAACAATCTTGCTCAGATACCTTTCTTAATGACCCTTTTGTTCATTAATGATGTTAATGAACTTTATGAACAAATCACTCTATTTATCTATGAGTTAGACAGAAATCCTATCTGTCATTTCGTCCGACTTGTCCTATTAATTCTGGGAGTAATGTAAACAAATCCCCCACCAGCCCATAGTCGGCAATTTCGAAAATAGGCGCATCAGGGTCGCTGTTAATCGCAACAATCACCTTGGAGTCTTTCATACCTGCTAAATGCTGTATCGCCCCCGAAATGCCCACTGCGATATAGAGACGCGGTGCGACAATTTTGCCCGTCTGACCGACCTGTAAATCGTTGGTAACAAAACCCGCATCAACAGCCGCTCGTGAGGCTCCTATCGCCCCACCAAGCTTATCAGCCAAAGCTTCTACCATGGCAAAATTTTCCTTGCTGCCGACACCACGCCCACCAGAAACCACCACATCCGCATTGGATAATTCTGGGCGTTCACTTTGAATGTTGTCTCGGCTGATAAGCTCTGTTCCCTGACAATCTATCGTTAGGTCTAGATGCACAATTTTGACCGTGTTTGCCCCCTGAAGGGATATTTTTTCAAACGCAGTGCTTCTCACCGTCATGACTTTTAGATCATCATGGCTTTGTACTCGCGCTAACGCATTACCTGCGTATATCGGGCGCACTATCGTATCGCCACTTTCAATAGCAACCACGTCAGACATCATTCCAACCCCGAGCAGAGCCGCGATCCGAGGCATTATGTCTTTGCCAAAGCTCGACGACGAACAGAGCAAATAGCCATATTCAGAGGCACGACTCATCACCAATTGTGCGAGATTTTCACTTAGCTGAGATTGATACACTGGGCTATCTGCCACTAACAACTCGTCGATTCCTTCACAACCACTGAGTTGATTGCAAATCTCATCATAAGGGTTCCCCGCCACCAATACGCTGAGTTTTGCACCGGAAGAAAATCCTTTTAATTGCATCGCAGCAGTCAGCACAGATAATGTCGCCGCCGAGATCGTCTTATGATCATGCTCTGCGATAACTAAAATATTGGCTTCGATCATCACACACTCCTTATTCAATCACCTTGGCTTCATTTCTAAGTTTGTCGACCAAATCGGCGACGGTCGCAACCATGATTCCAGCTTCACGCTTAGGAGGAGCAAAAACCTCCAGCACAGTCTGAGTCGGCGAACAGTCAACATTCAAACTTTCAACGTTGACGATCTCTAATGGTTTACGCTTCGCCTTCATGATATTGGGTAGCGATGCATAACGTGGCTCGTTGAGTCTTAAGTCGGTACTTATGACGGCAGGCAGGGTTAACTTAAGCGTTTCCAGTCCACCATCCACTTCACGAGTGACCGTCAGCTCATCATGAACAAGATCGATTTTGGATGCGAACGTCGCCTGAGGACACGCCATAAGACCGGCTAACATTTGCGCCACTTGGTTGTTGTCAGTATCAATAGACTGCTTGCCAACAATAACCAGCGGGGTCTGCTCTTTTTCTGCAAGCCGTTTGAGAATTCTTGCTACCGCGAGTGGCTGAAGCATCTTCTCACTGCTGACATGTATCGCTCTATCCGCGCCTAATGCGAGCGCACTGCGCAACTGCTCTTGGCAATCATCAGTACCGATAGAGGTGACTATCACTTCACTTACCTTACCCACTTCTTTCATTCGAATCGCTTCTTCAACGGCGATCTCGCAGAAAGGATTCATTGCCATTTTAACGTTGTCGGTTTCTACACCCGATCCGTCAGCTTTGATACGTACCTTCGTGTACGGGTCAATTACGCGTTTAATCGCTACCAGAACTTTCATCGCAATCTCCGAAAAGCAAAGTGATAAATTGAGCTTAGTAAAGTTTACGTTTACGTCAACTGTAACTATATTTATTGCATGATGTTGAATCGCCGTGAAGGTTATGCAAGATGGAAAGAGAGAGTATGGACTTTGATGTCGTGATTGTCGGCGCTGGCCCCGCGGGACTTTCTGCCGCCTGTAGGCTGGCGCAATTAGCCTTACAACATCAACAAACGCTGTCAATTTGTGTGGTAGAAAAAGGCGCTGAAGTCGGAGCGCATATACTTTCTGGTGCGGTATTCGAGACCAGAGCGCTCGACGAACTCTTCCCAGACTGGCAGGTACAAGGTGCGCCTGTGACGACTCGCGTCTCCTCGGATCAATTTATCTACTGTACCAGCAAGGCAAACCATATCTCAGTACCACATTGGTTGACCCCACTTTCTTTGCGCAATGACCACAACAACTATGTGATTAGCCTAAGCAAGCTTTGCCGCTGGCTAGCGACTCAAGCAGAGAAGCTTGGGGTTGAGATTTTTCCGGGCTTCCCTGCGAGAGAAGTTTGCTACGACGAACAAGGGAATGTAACTGGCATTATCACGTCAGATATGGGACTCAACAAACAGCGAGAGCAAAAAAGCACTTTTCAAGCGGGGATTCAACTTAACGCCAAACAGACCATCTTTGCCGAAGGCGCGAGAGGCAGCTTAGGAAAAGAACTGATTAGCCACTTTAAGCTTGATAGAGAGAGTCAGCCACAACACTACGCGCTCGGTATCAAAGAGCTGTGGCGTCTAAAGGCCGATGACTCTCGTTTTAGTGCGGGCAAGGTAATTCACTCGACTGGGTGGCCATTGAGCGAGTCAGATTCAAGCGGAGGCGGCTTTCTCTATCATCTCGAGGATCATTTAATCGCCGTCGGTCTTATCACTGACCTCAACTATACCAACCCCTTTCTAAGTCCTTTTGATGAATTTCAACGCATCAAACACCATCCTCAGTTTGCTCAGTTCTTACAAGGAGCGGAGCGCATTGCCTATGGTGCAAGAGCCATTGCCAAAGGTGGGTTACTCTCTTTGCCCAAACAACAGTTCTGTGGTGGGCTACTGATTGGCTGTGAAGCAGGCACCCTTAACGCTGCCAAAATCAAAGGATGTCATACCGCCATGAAATCAGGCTTACTTGCCGCTGAAGCCGTGTTCGAAGCGATAGAACAGCAGCAGCAAGAAGCAAATTACGCACAACGGTTTACTGAGTCCTGGTTGTATGAGGAGTTGAACCAGAACCGTAACTTCCCTGGTGCCATTCATCGTTATGGAACATTATTTGGTGGCGCACTGACGCTGTTTGAGCAAAACATCTGGCAACGTCTAACGGGCACAGCACTGAGTTGGGATATTGGCGACCCACAAGCTGACTATGTCACCTTATACGAACGCTCTCGTTGTCATCCTATTCACTACGAGAAACCCGACGGTCAGTTAAGCTTTGATAAGCCCTCTTCTGTGTATCTCTCTGCAACCTTTCATGAAGAAGATCAGCCTTGCCATCTACTGCTGTCGGATCAACACATTCCAATAACCCATCATATGACCTTGTTCGATGAACCGAGTCAACGCTATTGCCCTGCGGGGGTCTACGAAATCGTCAATGTTGAAGGCCAGAGAAGGCTACAAATCAACGCAGCCAACTGCGTTCACTGCAAAACCTGCGACATCAAGGATCCATCGCAAAACATTACGTGGGTTCCGCCCGAAAGTGGTGGTCCCAACTACACAGAGATGTGAATCGATTCCCTCACTTCCGTGTGTTGACTAACGTTCGTGGCTGGCAAAGTCCATTGTCACTTTATCGTGGAAGATGCCGATTCGATTGAGGACATTGGTTAGGTTTTGTACCTCCAGCGGGGTAAGATCGTTAACAGCCAGTACATCGTTTACTCTGCGCAAATCACTGTATTCAACGATCTGGTTCATAAAACGTAGGTGCCAAATATGGTCGAAGATGTAGACCATTTCTCGATAGGTTTTTGAATCAATCTCCTGCGCATTGAGCAAACCTTGTAATCTAATACGTGTATTGCACTCTCTGATGTCGTGCTTCAAAGCGTAGAGTCGACAGAAGATCTCCATCGGTCTTAGACACTCTTTGAGATTGATCGACATACATCCCTGCTTGCTCTCTGGATCATCATTGTAGGCAGGCAAAGGCACTTTATGCGAGAGGCAGTTTTGCGCATAGATGGGTAAAAACTCCGGATGTAAGACCAACAGCTGTTGAATATGTGACTGAATATCATCGACTAATGATGCGTCGCCATACGTGGCCCGAATATCGAAAAAGACGTTCAACTCTAAAATGGTTTCTGGGGAGGCTTGCTCCACCCAACGGGTAAAGTTGTCCTGCCACTCTCTCTTACTCAGACACCACTGATGATTTGATGCCATGATCAATCCATCGCAGTAGCTATATCCTGCCTGATTGAGCATCGCACAAACACTTTCACCCAAATGGAGGAAATAACGTCGTATCGCTTTCAGATCCTCATCGTCTGGTGTCTCAAACACGATGGCATTGTCCTGATCTGAAAACAGTGTCATATCGTGACGAGCATTGCTGCCAAACGAAACAAACGAGAATGGCACTGGCGGCGGCCCGATATCTTTAATTGTCAGTTCGACAAAACGACAAATAGCGGCATCGTAGGTACAACCTATCAAGCTACGCAAATGATCGGAGCGTGTGCCTGCGGCAATCATTTCACGAATCAGGTCTGTTAGCCTGTTCAAAGATTCAACCACATGGCTATGACTGTCACTACTCTCTATATCAGTAATGATACTGCTGCTCGTTTTACGATAATCACAACTCGGGTTTACCGAGCCGAAACTCGCCCCATACACTTTACGCACAATCGGGCGGAACGAAACAACATGACCAAGTTTTTCTGATAGGAAGATGCGTGAGGTACTCAAAATGATATCGATAGTACGGCCACTCTTCGTCACGATTTGGGCGTCGAACTCGGCAGGCTCACTGTGATGATTGAACAGTTGTAGCAAGTGATTTAACACACGACGATTTTGTGGATGGTCGGAAAACAGCTCTTGCCAAATAGTGCGTGATTTGAGTTCCGTATCGGTATAACCCAATAGTTGGTGCAACCGAGTATTAGAAAATATTATCTTGCCATCAGCCTCAAGGATGTAGCCCTCATTTGACGACTCTACCAGCGCTTTATACCGGTTTTTTGCTTCGTGAAGTGCAATTTCGGCACGCTTTTTCTTCTTCTCAATCGCCTTTGACTGACCAATAACGTACAAGAGAATCACCACCAATCCGAGCGTAATGCCAACAAAAACTCGGTATAAGGTGCTCTCTAATTTATCTATCTCCTGCTCGACGTCTTGAAAATAGACGCCAGTGCCAATAATCCACTGCCACTCTTCAACGCCTTCGACGTAGGTCATCTTAGGCGCGGTGATCGACGCGTCATCCTTCCACTGCCATTGGTATTCGAGATAACCCTGCTGAGACGCTTTGACCAGTTTGACGATTTCGACAAAAATGGGGAAACCTGTACTGTTTTCACTTTCGTAGTAGTTGGTCAGGTCTTGGTTGGTTAAGTCACTCCTATAGGGGTGCATGACCATGTTGGGTTGCATATCTGTAATAAAGAAATAATCTTTATTTTCAGGCCCATAGCGCATCGCACGAATTTCCATCGCCGCCTTTTTCTGCGCTTCCTCGAGGCTGAGTACTCCACGCTGCTCTAAGCCAACATAGCTGTCGACGATACTCACCGCGGTTGACGTCAGCTCTTTTAGCATCTGGCGCTTTTGGTTGAGCATCGACTCTTCCACCAAAGGTAGAATGACATAGATAATTGCCGTGACAAACAGCGTAATCGCAACCACGGTAGGAACAACGATCCTTAGACTAAAGTTACTCAGCGTCGATTGATGTTCGCTCTGATGTGTACTCAAACCCACAAAGTAGTCGGCAAGTTCAGTCTCGTCCAATACCTCCGACAGATCTTGGTCATGACTTGTGTCGTGATACTTTGCGGTAAACGAGTCGTTGGTAAAATCTGCGCGAGTGGGTAAATAGCCGTGGTAATCGTCGCGAATATGCGTTTCTAAAACGTTTTTAATCTGTTGAAGGGTATATCTGTCGCCAAACTCAGAAATTGCCTCTGTCAGCGCTTCTTTGCAGTGACGAAATCGTCTATGTGAATAGGGATCGAATTCTACCCCATCCGCCATGGTGTCACTGTGCTCTTCGCCATTGTAGTCAAAGAAGCCGTCAATCCAACGATGAATCTCTTCGGCTCTGACACCGTGCAGCTTCTCTGTACGGTCAGCATGTTCAGATATTTTCATTTGGTTTCAATTAACCCAATTTCATATTAATAAATTGTTAAAAAGTGCGGCCTGCGTTGCATTTTTACTAACATCCAATTTCCCAGCTTATGACTTCGCCCGCTTAATTAACCCAAATCAATATTTGTCCCATACCCCTTTCTTAGTATGGCTGCCATGTTTGATTGAATTTTTGACAAGCTAGCTCACTTGCTAACTTGTCTTCATTAGCGAAGTAAAACCATGTTTCCCTCTTTATCAAACATAAAGGTGCTTGGTAGCGTCTGGGATGTCGTCTCGTATTGATCGAAGGTCAGTATACCAAGTGAAAGCGGAACTCTAATTGACATGGTTCAACTTCGAAACATAACAAAGGAAGACTGAATGTCTAACAAAAATAAAACCTTTTACAGGGATATGCGTCGCAAGGCGCAGGAATTTGAAAGCCGAGAAGAATTTCTAAACCATGATTTGACTATCATGAGCTTTCGTCGCTGGGGTATCCATTTACCTTCTCGCGACTACAGCATCGAGATAGAAGACTGGGTACCTGCACTCGCAGCGACGATAGGTAAAGTGGTAATGGTTACAGCTATGGTTGCCGCTTTTGCCGCTCAGTTTGGATTGTCACCTGAGTTCGTCGCGGAAAACGTACGCTATGAACTGCTCATCGCTGGCGCTCTGTTTGTTATCCTTTTTTCCGCCATTCTTAACCCCAATGCTAACTTAGCCGGTACTCATGGCCCAATGATACCGCTCATTCCGCTTATTGCTGCGGCTGGAGGACACCCTCTCGCACTCGGTCTCATGGTATGTGCATTTGGTTTGATTCTTGCCTTTACCAAAGGCGGTTCAAAGCTGATGACGCTAACTGGTGTCGGTGTCCGAGGTGGGCTATTGATCTATCTTGGTGCTGTCGGCTTGATCGGTCAGATCAATAAAACGGAAGCATGGGCCGCAAGTACTGACCAAGGCTATATTTCATTTGCTGTGATTGGTGTAACGGTGATGGTCTACGCCTACCTCGCTAAAATCAACAAACGTTGGCTGGCCATTCCACTCTGTTCTGCTTTAGCGGGCATCGTCGCTTATGTTATGGGTGCTGAGTTTGCTTTTACTACCGAACCAGGATTACCACATTTCAGCCCATTCTACTGGTGGGGTGAGAATACGGGTTGGCAATTGGGTTGGCCGAACTTAGAGCATTTTATTGCCGTCACACCATTTGCACTTTTAGCGGTTGCAATGTGGTCACCAGACTACCTTGGCCACCGTGTATTCCAAGAGCTTAACTACCCGAAAGAAGCAAAAGGCGTGCTGATGGACGTCGATGACACTATGGTCGGTGCATCTATCCGTCAAGGTGTCGGTGCTCTATTGGGTGGTGGTAACCTTGCCTCTTCTTGGGGTACATATATGATCCCAGCCGCCATTGCAAAGCGTCCAATTCCTGGAGGGGCGCTACTTACCGGCTTAATGTGTATTGCCGCATCCATCATTGGTTATCCGATGGATCTAGCGATGTGGGAACCCGTGTTGCGCGTTGCTCTGATCGTTGGTGTGTTTCTACCACTTCTCGAAGCAGGCATGCAGATGATCCACAAACATAAAGATTCATTAAGTGCTGGTATTTGTATCTTCGCTTGTGCCTTTGTTAACCCAGTGTTTGGTTGGGCAACCACAATGCTGCTGGATAACATGGGGCTGATTGGTGACCATGAACGTGCCAAGACTCTATCGGCAAAAGACAAGTACTTGATCCCTGGCGCCGCCTTCATCGTCTGTGTCGGCTCTCTTGCTGTCGTTGGTCAGTTACCAGGGATTCCTGCGCTGATCGGCCACTAATCATCGTCAAAAGGCATAGATGGGTGCCCGTCTATGCCTTTTTCTGCAATCTCAATCAGTTTCTCGTCACGCGACTGTTTCTTGTTCCTCAATTTGAGCGCTTATCGTACCGTGTTGCACAACGATTAAGCACTAACGCTTCAAACCCATAACTCAACAAACCATCCAAGCCACGTCTCATCAATTTAACTCAGTATCCACACACGTCAGAAACAAAAATTCAACACTTTTGAAAAATAATCAAATTAAGTTGAAAAAGAGATTCCAATCACACTTCATTCGGTTATAATTCGCGCCCATTATGCCTTGTGTTGATAAACGCAAACTTAATTTGAATAAATCGTCTGTTAACCGATCCTCATTGTGAGGACAACTGAGAAGAAAAATGAGCAAGATTGATAAAGCTATGCGCATCCTGCTAGCGGGATTCTGTATCAACCTTTGTCTTGGCATCCTGTATGCTTGGAGTGTATTCAACAAAGCACTAGTCACTGAATCTGGTTGGACCGCGGCTGAAGCATCAGCACCATACGCGACAGCAACCATCACTTTCTCTATCTGTCTTCTTGTTGCTGGCATCTTGCAAGACCGTATGGGTCCACGTCTTATTCTAATCCTTGGTACTGTGCTAACAGGCCTAGGTATGATCGCGTCTGGCTTTGTCGACTCACCACTGATGCTAAACATCACTTTCGGTGTTATCACTGGCGCTGGTATCGGCTTTGGTTATGCTTGTCTGTCTCCTTCTGCGATGAAGTGGTTCCACGCGTCGAAGAAAGGTATGGTTAACGGCATCATTGCTGCAGGTTTTGGTCTAGCGGCAATTTACCTTGCTCCAGTAACCTCTGCACTCATTAACAGCATGGGCATCCAAACCAGCTTTATGGTTTTGGGCGTTGGTATTCTTGCTATCGCAGTACCTCTTGCAGCAACAATCAACAACCCACCTGCGGGCTACACACCAACAGAACCAAAAGTAAAACAAGGTCAAGCACCTAAAGCCGTTAAGAAATCTGATGACCTAACTTGGAAAGCAATGCTGAAAACACCACAGTTTTACTCACTGTGGATCATGTATGCATTTGCTGCGTCAGTAGGCCTAATGATCATCGGTAACATTACAACGATTGCTAGTGTTCAGGCTAACCTACCAAATGCGGTATACCTTGCCTCTATCCTAGCGATATTTAACTCTGGCGGTCGTGTTGCTGCTGGTATGCTGGCTGACAAAATTGGTGGCGTACGTACTCTGCTGCTTGCTTTCGTACTACAAGGCATCAATATGGTTCTGTTCGCAACGTTCAAAACAGAGTTTACACTGATCATTGGTACGGCAATCGCGGCAATTGGCTACGGTACGCTGCTAGCGGTATTCCCTACGCTTACCGCTGAGTTCTACGGTCTGAAAAACTACGGCACTAACTATGGCGTACTTTACACAGCATGGGGTATTGGTGGTGCAATCGGTGCAGCAGTCGTTGGTTTCTCAATGACTAACGGCACAGGCTACACGCTAGCTTACACTATCTCAGCAGCAATGATGGCCGTTTGTATTGTGCTTTCATTCATCACTAAGCCACTCTCAGAAGCGAAGATCGCTGAGCTAAAACACGCTTAATAGATTGAATTGCTGATAGAAAGGCTTAACCTTAGGGTTAAGCCTTTTTTGTATGTATTGATCATGTCTGAGATTGTTGAACTCGAACCCGATTATTATCTTAGTAACTTCAGAAAACTGACGCTCCATGCCATAGAGTGGTATCCAGATCTGCTCTCTAAGACCGAACACGCTTGGATTACCGCTTTCGAACAACTTGAAAAGGATGCTCAGTGCCTACTGGTCAGGCTGTTGTCACGCAAAGGTGAATGGTTCCGCTCAGATAAACTTCAATATCTAGAAATAAACAGTATTCCCGCCGCGCTAGACGCACTTCACCAACAAGGATTTATTACCCTTAACCCCAAACTCGATGAAGCTGAACTCGCTCGCCAGTTATTGACCAAAGCAGAGATAGTTGCGCTATTTAGTGTCTCTAGCCGAACCCTGCGCAAAGAACAAATGCTCAATGAACTCAGTAGCGATGATTTTACTCGTTTCGAACAACTTCCTTTTACGGTCATCAAACTTTTACAACCTGCGGTTATTGATCTGCTACTGGCGCTGTTCTTTGCCAATACCCGCCAAGACTTAAGCCAGTTTGTCCTTGATGACCTCGGCCTACATCGATTTGAAAACTATTCGCTCAGTAAAACGCGTCGCTTCTTTTCTGATCGCCACCAGCTCGATCATTTGCTCGCACTTTCCCAGCTTCACCAATGCTATTCTGAATCCAACAATAGAGATTTAGAGCATCTAACTAAGCTGCTGCAACAGATTCCAGACCCTATTGCGCACTCATACATCGAACGTAAACGTCAGCATCTGATCAACGATTTGGCGCGCGATTGTGAACGCATAGGGCAACTCACCGACGCAATTTTCTGGTTTAAACGGTCTGGACTTCCTCCTTCGAGAGAGCGGCAAGCGAGAATCTATGACAAGCTCGATCAAACGCAGGCAATGAGTGACGTTGTCACGGAAATATTGTCTAGCCCTTATGACATCTGTGAGTTAGAGATCGGACACAAGTTAGCGCAGCGCATCAAACGTAAACGAGGCGAGCGAGTTACGCGTCCCCAAAAGCCACAAGTGATTGAACATCACTTACAGCTTGATCTCAGCACACAAGGTGTAGAACTCGCCGTCAAATCGCATTTCGAGCAGCTTGGCTATCACGTCTTCTATGCAGAAAATGCCGTCTTAACGGGTTTGTTTGGTCTCGCTTTTTGGGAAGTCATCTTCGCGCCTATTGAGGGTGCGTTTATCAATCCATACCAAGATCGGCCGCTAGACCTCTATCACGCAGATTTCGTCACCAAACGACATTCACAAATCGAAGCGGTATTGGAGCAAATAGCACAGTTTGGTCTTAGCCATCTAAGAGAGTGCTATCAGCTTAAACACGGGGTGAGTAACCCTTTTGTCTATTGGCATAGCTTTGATTTACCCTTGTTAAATAAATGCATCGAGTCAATGCCCAATGAGATGGTTGTCGGACTGTTTAACGTTCTCCTCTCCGACCTCAAAATATACCGAAGCGGCATGCCCGACCTAATTTTGTTTAAAGACGGTCATTTCGAATGGGTCGAAGTGAAAGGTCCTGGGGACAAACTACAAGATAATCAGTGGCGATGGTTCTATCAATTTACCCGGTTAAATGTCCCCTTCTCTGTTGCCTACGTAACCGTTATTTAACTCAAAGTCTCCTCTGTTACCTGCTAACATCGATATTGTTTCAATTAATTGACGATGTTGAACCATGTTTTATTTGCTAAGTTGATGGGCTTCTGCTGCAATTAAGCCAATATTGAATGAACACAATTATCCAGATGAATTTACGTACATTTTTCATGTTTGCTGTTGTTTTAAGTTTCGCGGGCTGTGCGACATACGCCGGACTTAATTATGACCACCTATTTGGACAGGCGAGTGTTCAAGAGCGTCGCAGCGATTTAAACAGTATAGAAAGTGATTTCTTCTTATCTGAAGTCAAACCGATCATTGATAACCGCTGCGTGGTTTGTCATGCCTGTTATGACGCACCCTGCCAACTGAAACTCTCTTCAGTTGATGGTATCGACAGGGGCTCAAGTAAAGAACTAATTTATCAAGGCACTCGCCTTACCGCCGCAACGCCTCATCGTCTTTTCGAAGATGCGCAAACGACACAGCAGTGGCGAGAGTTTGGTTTTCATCCAGTGCTTAATGAGCGTGTGCAAAACCCGACCGCAAACCTAGAAGCGGGCTTAATTGCGCGCATGCTCGCTCAAAAAGAGGCACATCCCCTGCCAGACCAGAAACAACTAGAGGGTTTCGACTTTGCAATCGACCGCAGTCAGGTCTGCCCTACCATTGAAGAATACGATCAGTACCTAACAGACTATCCGACTTGGGGCATGCCTTATGGGATGCCAAACCTTAGTTCACATGAGTACGCGACGTTAACCAGTTGGCTGCAAAATGGCGCGATCATGAACAAATCGATACCACTGACTGACCAGCAAGCTCAATTAGTGAATGAATACGAGACATTGCTCAACAAGAGCCCACGTAAGGTGCAACTGACTGCTCGTTACATCTATGAGCACCTGTTTTTGTCGCATCTCTATTTTTCTGACCTCAATGAAGAAACACCACGTTTCTTCACCTTGGTTCGCTCATCGACACCACCGGGCCAGCCCGTCCAACGAATTGCTACGCGTCGTCCTTACGATGATCCTGGCGTTCAACGAGTGTATTACCGCCTAATTCCTGAGCAAGGCACCATCGTTGATAAAACCCACATGCCATTCGCCTTGAACGAACAACGGATGAGAGATTGGAAAGAGTGGTTCATCGACGCCAACTACAAGGTTACTCAACTACCAAGTTACGATGTAGAAGTTGCTGCGAACCCTATGAGCGCATTTATCGATCTGCCAGTGAAAGCACGTTTTAAATTTATGCTCGATAATTCCCAAAACACCATCAATGCCTTTATTAAAGGGCCGGTGTGTCGTGGACAACTCGCGCTCAACGTTATCAATGACAGATTTTGGGTGTTCTTCCTTGACCCAGACAAAGCCGATCTGCCGGAAGTGAATGAATTTTACCGCTCTCAAGCAGACAACTTAAAACTGCCCGGAGAGTTAGAAAGTAATACTTTGCCCGTGACCAACTGGGTCTCCTATTCACGTCAGCAAGCGCGTTACCTTGAGGCTAAATCTGAGTTTATCAACCAATGGTTTGAAGGCGGTAAATACCTAACTACCGACATTATCTGGACGGGGAACGGCACTAACCCTAATGCAGCACTCACAGTATTCCGCCATTTTGATAGCGCATCCGTGGTTCAAGGTATGGTTGGTGAACCACCAAAAACAGCATGGATACTGGATTATTCCCTGCTCGAACGTATTCACTATCTGTTGGTCGCTGGGTTTGACGTATATGGCAACTTTGGCCACCAATTGATGACACGTATGTTTATGGATTTCTTGCGCCTTGAAGGGGAAAGTAACTTTATCGCACTCTTGCCAAAAGCGATGCGTCACCAAGAACACTCAAGCTGGTACCAAGACCAAAGCACCCAACTTAGTGACTTCTTACAGCGTAATGTTAAACCGTTCGATCAACCAACTCAGGTTCCATACCACACGGATGATCCCAAAGCAGAGCTTTATGACATTCTTCGCACTCAGCTCTCCCCTGTGCTCAGTAATCGTTACGATATAGAGCAAACCGGTTTTAGCGCTAAGAATGAAGCACTACTGAAAAGCATCAATGATATCAAAGGAGCAGGGTTACTCGTTATACCGCAAATTGTAATGATGATGATTGAATCCAATCACGGAGAAGAACAACTCTTCACTCTGCTCCATAACAATGCGCATACGAATATTTCCAGTCTGTTTGATGAAGAGAGCAATCGTGATCCAGCAAATGATGACTTAACTTTGGTGCGTGGAGTGATCGGTAGCTATCCCGCTGCGTATCTATCCCTTAAAGAAGAACAAATCCCTCAACTGGTGCAAATGTTGAAAAATATCCGCACCGAACAGGACTATGTTAAGTTGTTGGATACGTTCGCAATTCGACGCAGCTCGACCCAGTTTTGGCCTTTTAGCGACCGGGTTCATGCTTGGTATAAGGAAAATCAGCCTATCGAATTTGGTCTTCTTGACTACAATAGATTTGAGAATAGGTAGAACCGTTCAACTGCGCAGACAACGCATACGGAGGTAACTATGGGTATTAACGATAGCATCAGAGCCTTGGAGCAACAGATTTATGTCGCCTGTTCCGAAGGAGACTACGACACCGTCAAAATGCTAGAGCATCAATTAGACAGCCTGAGAAACAAGGCAGAACATCCGTTTGATGACGATCCATACGCTCCAGAAGGGAAGCTTTTTCCTGAAGATGACTGGTACTAAACGAGATAAACGCCTCACAAATCGTGAGGCGTTTTTTTATCGACTCTTATACGCGTCCTTATCGATACTGTGTTTTTTCATTCGCAGGTAAAGCTTTTTGCGCGGGACTTGCAGATACGCAGCTGACTCACTGATTCGACCCGAGTGCAGAAACAACGCATCTTCGATAACTCGTTTTTCAAAATCATCAACCAATTCGTCCAAAGGCAATTGGGCTTCGGCAGAAGTATTGTGACTATCCTTGCCAGCCAGTTTAATTATTCCAACCGAGTAGAGCTCAGCCACATTTCGCAGCTCTCTAACGTTTCCCGGCCATTCATGTGCTAGCAGTAGATCCATATATTTTGCTTCTACTTCGGGTAAGTGTTTTGCCAATTTCCGGCAACTGGACTTAAGGTAATGGTGGAACAACACTTCGATGTCATCCGGGCGCTTTCTTAGTGGTGGGACTTCAATCTCCACTTGATTGAGAACGTAATAAAGCTCTGCCACTAGTTTATTCGCCACGACAAGTTGTTGAGGGTTTTGCTCAAATATCGCGATGACACGTCCGTGCTGCCCCTTTCTCTCTTTATCAATCATATGCTGTGCAAACACGCGTTGGCACTGCTCTGAAAATCGTTCAGGACTATCAACGATTAAGGTTCCAGAAACAAACGAATAGAGCTTGGCACTCAATTCCTCACAGGCCATAGCATCGTTTGCCGATAACAATTCGAGTTCACCACCCGATTGCGACATATCATGTATCAGGTTCGCGACTAAGTGTCTGCCGACACCCATCTCGCCATAGACCACAACATGATTACGTAACCTAGAAAACTGAGAGACACTGTAGCGGATATGATTCAACTGCGCAGACTTGCCCAACAAAGATCGTTTGATGGTCGATTCCATCTCTCTCTTTTGGTCGATATAGACTTTTCGTTGCTTGAGATGCTGACGTACCGTTGCGACGAGTTTGGCAGGGTCGATCGGCTTTTCAACAAACTCACACGCCCCTTCTTTAACCGCTTCGACAGCCATTGGGATATCACCATGTCCAGTGACAACAATAACGGGTAGCCACTTATCAAACTGCTTAATCTGGCTTAACAACTCGAGCCCATGCATCTGTGGCATATACATATCGAGTAACACAACGCCCAACCAATCAGGTGATAAATAACCCATCGCTTGAGTAGGGTCTGCGACGGTTTTTGCTGCAATGCCTGCAATGCTCATCAAGTGCTGGTAAGCGTCGAGTACATCCTGATCATCATCGACCAACAGTAAAGAATAGTTAAACTCTTGCATGTGATAACTCCAAAACAACCAAGGCCCCTTTGTCTAAACGGGATGCCAAATAGATCCGCCCTGAATATTTCTCAACCAAAGATCGACTAATACTGAGCCCCAAGCCTAAGCCCACCTCTTTGGTGGTGGTAAACGGTGTGAATAGCTTGTCTATAATGAAAGGCTTAAAGCCACAACCACTATCGGATATCGCTATCACATGGTGAGATGTATTCGAGAATAGCTTTTCAATTCGAATTTCTTGGCCATGCCGATTTGACTCAGCAATGGCGTCACAACCATTGACCAGTATGTTTACCATGACCTGCTCAAGGGCTAATGCATTGCCATAGACATACAGTGGTTCGGTGATCAAATTGCATATGTTCGTTGCTTGCCGCTTGGCTTTAGGGCCAACCATTGAGATGGCTTGCATGACGATATCAGTAAGCAGTAAATTGTGCGTGACTTGATCAGTGTCCGACTTTTTGGCAAAGGTTCGCAGGCTTTTTATAATTTCACTCATTCTTGCTGACAACTGAGCCACTTGCTCAATGGAACGACTAGTCGAGGTTAAATTACCGGAATCAGTTGAAAGTTTGGCGCTATAGAGGTAGGTCGATATTGCATTCAGTGGCTGGTTTAGCTCGTGAGCTAAACATGTCATCGTCTGACCGACAACCGCCATTTTCGCCGCTTGGATCAACTCATCTTGGGCTTGTTTTAAAGTGAGTTCCGCCTTTTCTCGCTCAACAATCTCTTCAGACAAAAGGCGGTTTTTCTCGACCAAATCTGCCGTTCTGTCATTGACCATCTTCTGAAGTTCTATCGCCGTTAACTCTTGTTGTGTCACATCCGTGATTGTCACAATGACTTTATGTAATTGACCATGAGAGAAAAGGTGAAAATCGAAATGAAGATAACACTCTCTCTCGCCATCTAATGGCAAGGTAAGCGCATCATTTCCAGTGGTAAAAAGTGCCTGACCCGTGACAAATACTTTTGCTAATTGCTTGCGGTTTTGATTACGAAACGACTGCCACAGTAGCTTGTGCTCGACTGTCCCTTGCATCGCCAGTAGTTTTTGGGCGCTAAAATTTGCAGATTCAACATACCCTGCGAGATCACACGTCAATAGACTGGCAGATGTATTATTGATCAAACCAACCGCATTCGTTCTTTGTAACTCTTCGACACTTGCCCCGTAGTCAATCAGCTTTTGACTTAGTTGGCCGATTTCATCGGCACCGTCAACCACAATCCGATGACTAAAATTGCCTTTGATGATCGCATCAATACTTGAGCTCAGTGCGTTCAAACGTGCGACCACACGGCGATTTATAAAGTAGTAGGTGACAAACAAAGACAAAAGGATAGAGATGCCAAAGCACACCAATAACACAATGTTTCCATCGGAGACCAAGTTAGCCGTTCGCGCTTTCACATCAATAAAGCTGGCGTCGGCATATTTAATAATCTGACCAATCTGCTGATGAATCGCACCGAGCAACTTTTCGATCTCGCTTTTAATTTCGATGATACGTGCGTTTAGTATCACCCCTTCCGACAGCAACAACGAAAACACATCATCACTTACATATAGCACCTGCAACTCTTGCAACAATTGCTGATAGGAAATGCTGGAAGGCAGAGTTAACAAGGGTTCACTCGTGGCGATTAACTCCGCGATGTTGAATTGAATAACGGTTGAGGCATTTTTAATCTGTTCTAAGTTTTGCGCCTGCAACGACTCTGTGGTTAGCACGAAGATATTCGATTCAAGATCCAACACACTTTGTATCACCCGTAGTTGTTCGAGAGTGGCTTTATGCTTTTCTGAACTACCTCCTCGAGTCAACTGCCAGTAAAACTCTTGCCGAAATGACACCAACTCAGCATGGATATCTTGATGTAACCAGTTGATTTGCTCCTCTAACTTGGCGACTTTACGCCTTTGCTGAACTCGATCGAACACAAAATGAGTGTATTGTTCTAATGTCTGCTCTAACTGCGCATATAAACTCAACAGTTGGTCACTGTCATTGTTCTCAAGTTTGAGTGGTTGAAAATTGGACAACTTCAGCTGAATAGAGTTAAGTAACTTATCGAGTTCATTTCTCTGGCGGTTTAATTCAATCTTGTTGGTTGATGTAGAAAGCAGTTGAACTCGGGAACGAATTTCGCTACTGCGACTCTCCAACAAGTAACTCGTGTTGTACTTAGGAACACTGGTGTCGAGTAGACGACTCACCTGCTGGTCGAGCCGATACCAAGTTACCCATGCTAATACACAGACGAAGGTAAGCAGCAAAGTCGTAAAGGTAAACGCCACCACCAATCTAGAACCGATCGTTTTACATATTTTCATTGGCGATCTCTACTTGCAACTCGTGAAACATCTCTTCAACTCGCTGCAGCCCCTCCTCATATAAAGTGGCGAAACGATAGCTAAACTCCACCAGCAAGGCTTGTTCTTCGCCATCTTCTAAGGTAGAGGCATCACGTTGCGAACTGATGAGGTTGGCTAACTCATTCACTTCTTGCTCCGTGACTGGAATGGTAAAAAGCTGGTTTAGTAGCTGATGAGCAACCTCAAGCCTTGCGGCATCATTACTGTGGATTTGCACATATTGAGATAGACCTAACCAGATATCTTGTAATTCTGGTAAGCGTTTGGTGATTGCTTCATCAAAAAGAATATTGAGCAACTTCTCGCGCTTCATCACCTTCTTGAAGTCGAGCGGAGGGTTAGTGCCAAGATAGAGAGCAGGGTCGTAGATGGATCGTTTGGTTAAACTCGATTGAAGGATTCGCTGCTGTACATCATCTGACAATGCCAGTTCAACAAATCGAATCGCTTCAGCGGTCTTCGTCGCGTTTTTGGCAATCCCGATATAAGTAGGCATCAACGTAAAGTCAGGGTCATAGGTGAATCCTACATAGGCGAACTGCCTCTGTTGCGATATAGCATTGCTGTCTATGGTCGGTCCAATACCAAACTGCCCTTTCGAGACATAGTCACTTACGCCAAAACTGCGTGATGAAATAGTCCCTAAATTGGCGCCTATGTTTAGTATTGTCGCCCAGCCTTGCTGCCAACCATGGCGGGCAAGTATGCTCTCCAGCATCAACTGTGTGGTGGCTGAGCGACTCGGTGTACTCATGGTGATATGCCCAAAATAAGCAAAGGACGAGAGATCTGAAAATCGAGTGGGGATTGGCAATTTATTCGCCGCTAGATACTCTCGGTTCCATACAATTCCCGCTCCAGAGTAACCAATACTGAGCACTTTGTTTTTAATCGGAAATAAAAATGGCTCTAGCCACTGTGGAGGGTTTTGCTCCAGCGCTAGCGATGCAAGTTGATCCCTTTTATCGAGCGCCTCGAACAGGAATGGTGATGAGCTCAAAACAACATCAACACCTTGTATATAGCTCCTGTTAAGCAACTGCATTGCAGACTGGCTACGGCGATGAATAAGCTCAATATCCGCGTCTGGATTCTGTTGTTTGTATTTCGCAATTAACTCGTTCACCGGCTCACTTGAGAAGGTCGTTAAAATCGAAAACTGTTCCTTACCCGCGAGCACGATCGAACTAAATCCGATCAAACCGATGACCAATGTCGCCATTTCTATTGAACAAAACCGCCAGCCCTTCATGTTATCCCTCTCGATTTATGTGCTGAATGTCTAATTTCCTTCACAAAGCCATCATTTTCGCTGTCGCTCTGTGAGTCACCGATGACGCATTTCCGCGTCTGACCTAGGAACATTCAATCACTAATGAAACGAATTTCACTGGCTAGAGTGACATTTTTATCCCAGCCAAATGTATTAGTTGAGTCACTTTTAGCTCAAATTCGCCATTTTGCGTTTTGTTCACTTATCTCCCATCATCCTCAAAACAGACGATCACTTGCTCATTTTGCATACCAAGTACGCTATCGTCGCGAAACGCTCCTCGGGCGATTTTAAGAGGGAAGGAAGATGAAAAAGACTAAAATCATTGCAACGCTCGGACCCGAGATGCCGGATCAAAACCAGATTGAAGAGATGTTGTGTGCCGGTGTTGATGTCGTCAGGCTTGACTACCCTCAACTTCTCAAATGTCCTGCTGCCAAAGTCATGTACCGAGTTGGGCGCTGAGCGATAACGTCAAATTACTCGAAAAGGTAGGCACTACGAATAAGCCGCTTAGTGCAAATTGCGCCAACTTAATTTACCACTTGATGGCGTTTGTGCACCGCCATCCTTTACCCATGTTGCTCGTCACTATTTGTGGGACTGGCCTGTCAGAAGACAGGCCTTTTTTTAGTTAGCACGGAGGCACACATTTATTCATCACTCAATATCAGTTAAAATATGCAAAATCTAAAAATGCTGCTTTCTACGTTATATTTATCGAAACCTTGTAACAAGTAGCCACATCCCGACTTAAACTAGGTCCACATAGAGGATTTTATGCTACCTGACATCGAAATCTGCCGCACTACTCCGTTACTTCCTATAAGCAAAGTTGCACAGCGAGCTGGACTGAAAGCCGATGAGTACCAAAGCCAAGGTGAACATAAGGCAAAAGTCAGTTTATCTAGCCTAAAACGCCTTGTATCTAAGAAGACGGGTAAGCTGATTGTCGTCACCGCTATCACCCCAACGCCACTTGGCGAAGGTAAGACTGTCACGACCATTGGACTTGCTCAAGGCTTGGCTCAACTTAATCATTCAGCAATGGCGTGTATCAGGCAGCCTTCTATGGGGCCTGTTTTTGGCGTCAAGGGCGGGGCTGCGGGAGGCGGCTATTCGCAAGTAGCTCCCATGGAAGAGTTGAATCTCCACCTCACAGGAGATATTCACGCGGTCACGGCGGCGCATAACTTAGCCGCGGCTGCCATCGATGCTCGCATTTATCATGAGCAAAGACTGGGATACGAAGATTTCGAACAACGCAGTGGTTTGAAAGCATTAAGAATCGATCCTCAAAATGTGGTTTGGAAAAGGGTCATGGATCACAACGACCGAGCGTTACGCATGGTAACTGTGGGTCAAAATGAAGCTGGGAAAAACATTAATGGATTTGAGCGCTGCGATGGATTTGATATTTCAGCAGCCTCAGAGTTAATGGCCATTCTCGCCCTAGCCAGTGATTTAAAAGATCTTCGTTCACGTATTGGTCGAATCGTCGTCGCCTATGACTTGTCTGGTCAACCGGTGACGACAGAAGATCTACAAGTAGCGGGCGCAATGGCGGTGAGTATGAAAGAAGCCATCGAACCCACCTTGATGCAAACTCTAGAGGGGGTTCCAACTCTCATTCATGCAGGGCCATTTGCTAACATCGCCCACGGTAACTCGTCAATCATTGCGGATAATATCGCTACAAAGCTGGCACAATTTACGGTCACTGAAGGTGGTTTTGGCTCGGATATGGGCTTTGAAAAAGCCTGTAACATTAAAGCGCAGGTTGCCAACAAATCTCCTGATTGCGCCGTTATCGTCACGACGCTTCGCGGCCTTAAAGCTAACTCAGGTCAGTATGATCTAAAACCAGGCCAAGCGATTCCGCAGAGCCTTTACAGTGACGATCAAGACGCGCTCCTTGCTGGTTTCGAAAACTTGAAATGGCATATTAATAATGTCAATAAATACGGTATTCCGGCCGTGGTTGCCATTAATCGCTTTCCTCAGGATAGTGACTCCGAATTGCTAACGCTAAAAGCCATGGTGGAAGCCTTGCCAAATGACGTACAAGTTGCCGTCAGCGAAGGTTTTAGCAAAGGTGGATCGGGCACGCTAGAGTTAGCCCACAAAGTGATCCACCAGTGCGAGAAGCCATCCCACTTCTCTCCTTTATACCGTTTTGAACAAACCACTGAAGAGAAACTTATGGCCGTCGCCGAAGCTGGCTATGGTGCAACGAGGCTAATACTGAGTGACGTCGCCAAGCAGCAGTTGGCTCAGCTCAAAGCACACGGATTCGATGACCTTGCCGTTTGTTTGGCAAAAACACCACTTTCGATCTCGACGGATTCAAGTGTTAAAGGCGCCCCCGATAATTTTGATGTCATCGTAAGGGAACTGAAACTGTGCGCAGGTGCGGGCTTTATTTATGCCCTATGTGGCAACGTGATGACGATGCCAGGCCTTCCAGAAAAACCAGCATTCATGAATCTCGACCTTGATGAAAATGGTCACATTATTGGATTAAGCTAAACTGGCGTAGTCCCTGCCCACTTCACACTCTAAGGCTAAGTTATTCAATCTTAGCCTTTTTTCTTTAATCTATTAGCCTCACTCCATGAAGTTCGCTTGAAGATCATGTACCATTAACTCATCACTCTCAAAGATTGGACGTATTCATGGAAGCAGAACTACTGGAAATTAAGAACTTCCTTTCTCAATACCCTCCATTTGATGAGCTCGAAGATGATGTCCTCAGCTACGTCACTCAGCATATCGAAATCTCTTACTATCGAGAGGATACCCCCATCATTCACTTTGGTGATGAAATCCATGATCTTTACATGGTACGCAGTGGGGTGGTTGAAATATATCGACGCAAAGGTGAGCTCTACAACCGAATTGATGAAGGCGCAGTATTCGGTCAGATGGGACTACTGACCAACAATAAGGTTCGCTTCCCAGCGAAAGCCATCAAAGACACCCTACTCTACTGTATTCCAGAAGCGGTCTTTCAACACTTGTATGAGCAGCACGAAGCCTTTGCAGACTTTGTCGAAGTAGAAGATAACGCACGCCTGAGGCAGACCGTCTCAAACAGTAAAGAGCAAAACGATCTTACTACATCAAAGGTAAGAAACTTGCTAAACAGCATCGCACCAACGATTCACAAGACGGAATCAATCCAGAATGCAGCGATAAAAATGGCAGAAGACAATGTCTCTTCGCTGCTAATTATTGATCCCGAAGTAGCTGAGGATGATGATGACGACAACAGCCCTTTAGTTGGAATCATTACTGATAGAGACTTATGTACCCGCGTGTTAGCTCAAGGGCTCAACCCCAACGACGACGTTGCTAGCGTAATGACGACTGAAGTCATCTCACTTGATCACAACGCCTATGTCTACGAAGCGATGCTGACGATGTTGCGATACAACGTTCATCATCTTCCTGTCCTCAAGGACAAGCAGCCCATTGGCGTCATCGAAGCAACGGATATTGTTCGTTACGAATCGCAAAATTCACTTCTGTTGGTCAGCAGTATATTCCAGCAACAATCGATTGATGAACTCTCGGTATTATCTGAGCAAGTGAAAGACAGCTTTGTTCGCCTCGTCAATGAAGACGCAAACTCTCACATGGTTGGCAGTGCGATGTCCGTAATTGGACGTAGCTTTAAACAGCGTATTATCGAACTTGTAGAGCAAGAATTAGGTGAACCACCGATACCCTATTGCTTTGTGGCTCTAGGCTCAATGGGGCGCGATGAGCAACTGCTCGTCACTGACCAAGATAACGCTATCATCCTCGATAACACCTTCGTCAAAGAGAAACATGACGACTACTTTGCGCAACTGGCAAACCGTGTATGTGAAGGATTGGATAAATGTGGCTACAGTTACTGTACTGGCGATATCATGGCAACGAATCCAGACTGGCGTATGACTCGAACCGAATGGGAAGAGTGCTTTGCGGATTGGATAGATGACCCCAACCCTAAAGCGTTACTCAACGCTTCGATTTTCTTTGACCTTGATGGTGTATATGGGCGTCTAAAATGGGCGGAACAGCTCAGCGGTTTTATTGTACGTAGAGCACGTAGAAACAATCGTTTCCTTGCCTGTTTAGCCCGCAATGCAATGAATCGAACTCCTCCGCTGGGCTTCTTTAAGAGTTTTGTGATGGAAAAAGATGGTCAACACAAAAATTCAATCAACCTTAAACGACGTGGCACCGCGCCGTTAGCGGATCTTATTCGCGTCCATGCCCTCGCCGTCGGCTCGCGGTCAAAGAATTCGTTTGAACGCCTGGATGACATCCATGAGGCGGGTATTTTACCTAAAGGCAAAGCGAGAGACCTCCGTGATGCACTTGAGTTTATCTCCATCGTTCGTATTCGCCATCAAGCGCTGGACGTCGAAAATGAAATCGAGCCAGACAACAACATTGAACCAGAAAACTTATCGGATTTTGAGCGCCGTAACCTCAAGGACGCATTCCAAATTCTAAGCAATGCTCAGAACTTCCTTAAGTTCCGTTATCAAGCCAGTAATAACTTTAAGTGAGGTGACGATGCTTAACAAAATCATATCTCCCCCTTCGATCGACTGGCCGGCAAAGTTTGCTCAAAAATTGCGCACGACAACAACCGTTGCTTTACAACAGTACTATACGGCTGGGGTTCCGTTGCCCAATACACCATTGGAAGAAATTACATTTCTGGCGATGGACTTTGAAACCACAGGCTTAAACTCCGACCAAGATGACATTATTACCATCGGAACCGTTCCCTTTAACTTGAATCGCATTTTTATAAATCAAGCGAAGCATTGGACGGTTAAACCTCGTAAGCAGTTAGCGCAAGAATCGGTCGTCATCCATGGAATCACCCACTCTGACGTTCTTGATGCACCTGATCTATCTGTCGTCTATGACCAGATCTTGGCACAGATGGAAGGAAAAATAGTGGTGGTTCACTACCAGCGTATTGAACGTGAGTTTTTCGATAAAGCTCTGATGGCTCGAATTAACGAAGGAATAGAATTTCCCGCGGTAGATACCATGCAGATTGAAACTCTCCTACAGAAAAAGCTTACTGGTGGGATAGTCAACAAACTCAAGGGTCGCAAACCAGCGTCAGTCAGGCTCGGAGCGAGCCGAACCCGCTATGGTTTGCCTCAATACACACCCCATCATGCCCTTACCGATGCCGTTGCAACAGCGGAGTTGCTACAAGCACAGATTGCCCATCACTATCAGTCAGATATGCCGATCAGCCAGTTGTGGATTTGATCTTCTACGGGTCGTTACAATCACAAAGCCGCCCAAATCAAAGACCGTTCGTATAAGTAAAACTCGCGACCCTGTTTTCGCTCCAAACACGTTAAGTGGTAGGAGTTAGCTTCACTTAGTGGCTTTTACGGTAACTAGAAAAGCTCTAGAGACGTTTCATCTAAGAACATGTTTGGCGTAATATCTTTAACAAACTCTGCCACTTGCTTGTCTAATTCAGCTTGTTCTTCTTTAGTGATGAGTGTTTTAAACACAGGGCGACCTTCTTCATCTGCTAACGGTGAGCCATATTCGTCATATACATGTTCCTGTGTAATTCGGTGGGCTGATTTCTCTTTGCCACCCAAAGCGCCAAATAAGCGGTTATAGTAATAGGCTTTCTTAACGTCTGGGTGAATAATTATGTTACCTTTACTGTCCTTCTCACCTTGTGAATAACTATAATAAAACACTAAAGCAGCATCAGCGTAACCCAATTTGATTGCTTTGTTGTTCCATTTGAAAGCCTCGTCCAATGTCTCAGGCTCTAAGAGGTAATAATATAAAGACTGCATCGCGGGAGCGTGGCCTTGGTTGGCTGCAAGTTTTAGGTATTTTATTTTTTCCTCTACATCCTTCCAATAAATACTGTAATCTAAGAATCTATAACCACCGTTTTG